>NZ_MUFR01000030.1:0-43356 GCF_001996185.1 Salinivibrio costicola subsp. alcaliphilus | reverse complement strand
TTCATAACCGGTGTACGAGAGCATCAACGACGATTACTGAAATTGTTGGGCCAGTTATACGAAGCGGTTTATTCCTAAATTAGGTGCGGAAACTCGGTTACTCCACTCAAAGCCCGCATTGTTTAGTGCGGGCTTGAGCATTTCAGTGTGGTGAGCGGACTGGCTTACCAGCCTTTTACGACTGCGCCTCTATCGCTACTATGACTCCACTGACTCAGAATCACCAAGCCTCAACTCCACCCCTAACGCATCCACAATCGCTATCAGTGTCTTGAGGTTAGGATTGCCTTTTTGGCTGAGTGTGCGGTAGAGCGTTTCTCGTGAAAGACCGGTTTGCTTGGCGATATCTGCCATTCCTTTGGCGCGTGCGATCACACCCAGAGCATCGGCGATAAATGCGGGATCGCCCGTTTGCACCGCTTCGTCTAAGTAAGCTTGAAGTGCTTCTTGGTTGTCCAAGAACGCCGCTGGATCAAAAGTATGAAATGGAGGTTTGGGCGTTGTCGTCATAACGGGCTATCTCCATGCGAATGGATCAATTGGGTCACTGATGACAGTGTAGCTTGGCCCTAGATAATCTTCTGCTCGGAAATGCTTTGGCTACGTTCACGCCTTGCTTCTTTAAAAAGCAGAGTGAAAACTATCACGTTTATTACGAGGTCATAAGAAAATGTTGACATTAAGTCGCTTGGATTTTGCTCTGAGTATTTAAAATATGGGTATAAATAAGACACTAGGGTGATCAATACTGAGAAAACGGCGAGAAAAAGCAATTGCTTTCGAGTGAATAACGAAACCCCTTTGTAAATAGAAAACAAAGCAATTAACACAAAATAGCTAATGAACATACCCGCGGAGTTTATCCCCTTTTCAATGAAGTCACCAATATACTGATAGCCACTTGCAATTGATAGCGCAAAGATAACCACGTAAAAAGTGATGACTGAAAGGTACTTATCTGACTTCACAGTGTGTCCTCATTAACTTGATTGCCGCCAGAATACACGCTTAATGCCTGCCTATTAATAATGGTTTGACTTTTTTTTGAATGAGCTTCACGCAATGGTTAAGTAGTGAGCCCGCTATTCACGTCCACCAAACCCCTCGATACTCCCTACAATGTCTCTTTATGCGTCTTTTATGTCGCTTAGCGTCAAGTTGTGACGCTGTATTCCCGACACACTGTGGCCAGTTTAATCAAGCGACAAGAGGCCGAACATGAATCGCAGCGTCATTCTTACCTGCGCCGTCACCGGTGCGGGCGATACCACGGGCAAAAACCCCAATGTGCCAATCACGCCAAAACAGATTGCCGATAACTGTATTGAGGCGGCGCGTGCTGGTGCCAGTGTTGCTCATATTCACGTGCGTGATCCTGAAACGGGCGGCATTAGCCACAACATTGATCACTTCCGTGAGGTGATGGAGCGCGTTCGCGAATCAGACGTCGATATTGTCATGAACATCACCGGCGGTGGCGGCGGCGATTGGGTGCCAGATGCTCAAGACCCAAGCCGTGGTGGCCCGGGCTCCGATATGCAAACCCCAGCCGAGCGTCATGCGCCAGTGGGCGAGCTATTGCCTGAGCTGTGTACTTTAGATTGCGGCAGCCTAAATTTTGGCGACATGGTGTACATCAACACCGCTGACTGGCTACGTGAGCAAGCGCGTATGGTGCAGGCTGCGGGCGTGAAAGCCGAGCTGGAGTGCTTTGACTTAGGCCACGTGTGGTTTGCCCGCCAGCTACAAAAAGAAGGCTTGCTCGAGGGCGATCCGTTGTTTCAGCTTTGCTTAGGCATTCCTTGGGGCGCGGAAGCGGACACCGAAACCATGCTGGCAATGCGCAATAAGCTGCCTGAAAACGCCAACTGGGCGGCGTTTGGAATTGGTCGCCATCAGATGCCGATGGTGGCGCAAGCCATGTTGCTGGGTGGCCATGCCCGCGTGGGCTTGGAAGATAACCTTTACCTGGAAAAAGGGGTAATGGCGACCAACGGCGGCTTGGTAGAAAAGGCGAGCACCATCATTGAAAACCTTGGCGGTCGCATTATGACGCCCGCACAAACGCGCGCCGCGCTGAAACTGGTTGACCCTAAGACGGGCAAGCCGGTTGCAGGAGGTGACCAATGAGCAAGCAGTTAGCGGTTATCGGCACTGGCGTGATTGGTAATGGCTGGATTGCGCGTGCCTTGGCGCAAGGTTGGGACGTGGTCGCCTATGACCCGAACCCACAAGCGCCCACTCGCACCCGTGCCTTTGTGACCAATGCCTGGCCATCGTTAGAAAAACTGGGCCTTGCCGTCGGTGCGGACCCTGCTCGGTTAACCTTTGTTGATAGCCTTGAACAGGCGGTGAAAGAGGCCGACCTGATCCAAGAGAACGTGCCTGAGCGCATCGATATTAAGCGCGAGACCTTGGCGGCAATTGATGCGGCCGCGGCGCCAAACGCGATTATTGGCTCATCGACCTCTGGTTTTAAACCCACCGAGCTGCAGACGGATTGCCACAATCATCCAGGGCGGGTGATGGTGGCGCATCCATTCAATCCGGTGTATTTGTTGCCGCTGGTTGAATTAGTGGGCGGCGAAGCCACTCAATCGGATCATATTGACTGCGCCCATGCACTTTACCAAGCGCTGGCAATGCGTCCCTTGGTGGTTAAGCGTGAAATCGAGGGGCATATTGCAGACCGCTTGATGGAAGCGCTGTGGCGTGAAGCCTTGCACCTGGTGAACGATGGGGTGGCTACCACCGAAGAGATTGATGCGGCAGTGGTTTACGGCTGTGGCCTGCGCTGGTCACTGATGGGCACCTTCTTAACCTTCCACCTAGCCGGTGGCGAGCAGGGTATGCGCCATATGCTAGAGCAATTCGGTCCGGCGCTAAAACTGCCGTGGACCAAACTTGAAGCGCCTGAGCTGACCGATGAGCTGATTGATAAAGTGGTCGAAGGCTGTGAACACCAAGCCGCGGGTCGTCCCGTCTCTGAGCTAGACCGTCGCCGTGATGCGTTTTTGGTCGAGCTTTTAGACTTGGCGCAGAAGTATTGGCCAGAGGCTGAAGGCTTGGAAGGGCGCATCTAATGGCACTATTAAAGATAGACGTCGCGCCAGAATGGGTCGATTATAACGGGCACATGAACGACGCCGAGTACGCGCGCGTGTTCTCGCTGGGTGTCGATGGGCTCATGGCCACCATTGGCTTGGATGACGCCGGCCGCACCCAGCATGGCTATGCCATTTATACCCTAGAAACCCATTTGTGTTACCGACGTGAGGCGCATCAAGGGCAGACCTTGGTGGTCGACGTGACCGTGTTAGCGCGGGATCAAAAGCGCCTGCACGTGTTTATGCAAATGTGTGATACCCAAGGTGAGGTGCTGGCCACCAGCGAGCAGATGCTGATGGGCATCGATACGCAAACCGGTCGTCCCGCGCCTTTTCCAGATGTTGTGGCCAATCTCATCGAGACACTGCCTTGCGCGGTTGAGAGTGATTGGCCCGAGAGTGCCGGCCGTCGTATCGGGTTACCCAAGCGGTATTGAACGACGCTGCCATCGGGCGCTAAAGAGTTATCAAGTCCCGCTCAGTAGAGGCTGAGCGGTTAACGGGATCGCCGGCCCGACTTCCGGCTCAAGGAGGATTTATTATCGCTACGCCAACCCCACCACACTCATCCAAGCGTCGTGACAGCCACCAGGCTGAAACATCGACCGATTATACCGTCACCGAGCTTGCTCAGGATGGCTTCTTTCAGGGCATGCATCGTGGCATGACCATTTGCTCTGCACTGCTGGTGCTGGCTTTTGTGCTGTTTACCGGCTTTCAATCGGAGACGGCCAGCGTCCTGTTTGGTGCGACGCGCACCTGGATTGAAAGCACCTTTAGTGGCTATTACTTGATCACCGTGATGCTGTTATTGACCGTGTGCGGTTTTATCGTTTTCAGCAAGTACGGCAATGTGCGCCTCGGCCCTGACGACAGCCGTCCGGAGTTTAGCAACTTCTCTTGGTTCTCGATGCTGTTCTCTGCTGGCATCGGTATTGGCATCCTGTTTTTTGGGGTGGCCGAACCCATTTTTTACCTCGATAACACCGGCGGATTTGGTTATCCCAACAATCCCCACGCCGATATGGCAGGCGCGGCCGCCATTGGTTACGAGCGTGCCATCGATGCGCTGCGGGTCACCGTGTTCCACTGGGGGCTGCATGGTTGGGCTATCTACGTGATTGTCGGCATGTCGCTGGCGTATTTTGCCTACCGTAAGCAACTGCCACTGGCGCTGCGCTCGGCGCTTTATCCTTTCATTGGCGAGCGCATTTACGGCGCTTGGGGGCATCTTTTCGATATCCTCGGTGTACTGGGTTGCGTGTTCGGCGTCGCGACCTCGCTCGGTCTCGGCGTCAGTCAAATGGCGGTGGGGCTGGAGCGCCTGATCGGTATCACCTCCGGTTTGTCGACGCAGTTGATCTTGATTGCAGTGATTTCGGCGATCTCGATTGTGTCGGCGGTATCCGGGGTGCGCCGTGGGATCCGTATTATCTCCCAGATGAACATTTGGGTGTCGGTGCTGGTAGTCGGTATCTTTTTCATTGGCGGCCCCACACTTTGGCTGATCAGCGCGTTCGGCGAAACCTTGCTCGATTATGCAATTAACTTTATCCCGATGGGGCTGTGGTTTGCTGATGAGCCGGGCACGGTGGAGTGGCAGCAGGCCTGGACCATTTTCTATTGGGGCTGGTGGCTGGCTTGGGCGCCTTTTGTTGGGCTATTTATTGCGCGTATTTCCAAAGGGCGCACCCTGCGTGAGTTTGTGCTGGGCGTGTTATTTGTGCCCACCTTACTGATCTTTGTCTGGCTGGTTATCTTCGGTGGCAATGCCATCTACCAAGAGCTGTATGCCAGTGGTGGCGTCGGCAGTGCTGGGATTATCGATTTGGTGAACGCTTGGGAGCTTCCCGCCGCATTATTTGCCGCAGCGGATGGGATCGTAGGTTCTGGGATGTTCGGCTGGATACTCTCAGCCCTGATGGTGTTCTTGTTGATGAGCTGGTTTGTGACCTCGTCTGATTCAGGCACCTTAGTGCTGACGACGATTTTGTCACTGGGTGATGAAGAGCCACCGAAGCGTTTCCGGGTGCTTTGGGGCGTGGTGATTGGCTTAGTCGCTGCAACGCTGCTGATGGCCGGCGGCCTTAAAGCGCTACAAACAGCATTGATCGCCGCGGCCTTGCCACTGAGCGTGGTGATCCTGGTGATGACCGCCGGGGTGCTGATCTCACTGTTTGGTGAATCGCGCCGCTCGCTCGTCGCGGCTAAAAAAAGCTAGCCGCGAAACAAGCTGCTCATTCCGTTGCCGATTAAGGTGGTGGGGTGAGCGGCTTTTTTATCTATCTTATTTTTCTTCTTTTACTGGCTTTGGGTTTTGCGCATTTGACGCGGTGACACGCCGTAATGGGTGCGAAACGCGCGGGAAAAACTCGAGCTTGAGCTAAAGCCACAGGCCAATCCCACCGTTAACACATCGAGATCGGTTTCTTTAAGCAAGTAACGGGCACGATCTAGCCGCAATCCCAAATACCAGCTGCGCGGCGACTGATTAAGCTCGCTTTCAAAAAGGCGTTGTAGGTGACGAAGCGAGATACCACTGCGCTCAGCGACTTCTGCCAAGGACAAGGGCGATTCTATATGGCGCTCCATCACATCCACCGCTTCGACCAAACGTCGGCGATGGGTGCCCAAGCGGCGCGCTAACGTCATTCGCTGCTGATCGCGTCGAGTACGAATGCGCTCATGTACCAGCTGCTCGGAGACGTCGATGGCCAATTGGGTGCCGTGGCGACGCGCAATCACATCGAGCGCCATGTCCATCGCCGCTGCGCCCCCTGCGCAGGAGAAGCGCCGCGGTCCCAGTTCAAACAGCTCATCTGAGGTTCTCACCTCTGGGAAGCGCTCTTGAAACGAGGGCAAACTTTCCCAATGCAGGGTGACCCGCTCGCCCTTGAGCAGATCGGCAGCGGCCAACAAAAAGCAGCCGGTATCGAGTCCGCCCAGCACGCAGCCTGCCGCATCAAGACGGTGCAGCCAACGCATCAAAGGACGACTAAGGTAAGCTTCAGGATCAAAACCGCTACAGACCGCGAGTGAGGGAAGATCATGCACGGCGTCGATGGCTGTGTCGGCCAGCAGTGACATGCCGTTGGACGCCGTCACCGGCTTGCCGTCTTCACTGATCATTTGCCAATCAAACAGCGATTCGCCGCTGATCTGGTTGGCTATACGCAATGGCTCGACAGCAGAGAAAAAGGCCATCATCGAAAAGCGGGGGAGTAGCAGAAAACCGAGGCGTTCCGGCATTGGACCTGTGTATTCAAGACGCATGACCGCAAGCTAAACGTGAAGAGTGATGAACTATGATGACTGGCCGCCGCTATGGGGGTCAAGTTAAGGGGGAGCGTCTTTGTCCCGATACTATCCTTATATGTCCTTTTAGCCACTTTTGAGCGTGTGGTTTGGTGCTTATTATTTCGTCACTAACGCAAAGCATAGTGACACTGGAGCGCAATCATGAAAATCACACAAATTCGTAATGCAACACAAATAATTGAATATGCAGGTAAAAAATTCCTCATTGACCCGATGTTAGCCCCGAAGGGGACGTACCCCGGCTTTGAAGGCACAGCCAATTCGCACCTATCGAACCCCACCGTTGAATTACCTTTACCGATTGAAAGTATTATCGATGTGGACGCGGTGTTATTAACTCATACGCACCCAGATCACTGGGATGAGGCTGCCGTGAACATAATCCCCAAAGATAAAACGATTTTTGTGCAACATGAGCGGGATGAGGCCATTTTACGCTCTCAAGGGTTTACCAATGTGCAGATCTTTTCTGAAGAGGTGGATTATCAAGGTATTTCATTTATCCGCACGGTATGCCAACACGGCTCTGATGCTGCTTTTCAAAATGAACAAATGGCGGACATATTAGGTGAAGTGACGGGGGTTATCTTCTCGCACGCGACGGAGGAAAAGCTGTATTTGGTTGGTGATACGATCTGGATCCCAAGTGTTGAACAAACCATGATAAAACAACAGCCAGGTGTGGTTATTCTCAACACAGGTTGGGCACATGTCCTTGGTTTCGGCCCTATTATCATGGGTAAGGAAGATGTGCTCAAAACACATCAAGTGCTGCCTGAAGCTAAAATTGTCGCCACACATATGGGGGCTGTGAATCATGCGTTGGTAACAACGCAAGAAATGCGCGCTTATGCAAAAGCAAACATGATCCATGAATGTGTGTTTGTGCCAGAAGATGGTGAGACAGTGACCCTTTAGGGTGGGTCAATAAAGCATCATAAGATGCTGTGCTGGTGAGCAACACAGAGTAGTGCGTCTTCATTACTCTGTGTTTTAACGATGGAAATGGCCTATGTATCCCACAGACAGTAACAAACTCCCCTCGGTGGCTATTGTCGTTTTTAATCACTTTAGCCCATTTCATATTTCCGTCCCGAGTATTGTGTTTGGGCCTAGCACGTTGAATGAGGCTTTTTTTGACCTCAAGTTAGTCGCAGGAGAACCTGGTCCCATTCTTTCCGATATTGGTATGGAAATTCATACTGAGCATCAGCTGGATGCGCTAGCGCACAGCGACATCATCGTCATTCCCTATTGGCGAACCATTGATGAACGCCCCAATGAAGCACTGCTTGCTGCGCTTCAACGTGCTCATGCCCGAGGCGCATTCGTTGTTGGTTTATGTCTTGGCAGCTATGTGCTTGCCTATGCGGACTTGCTGGTAGGAAGGCGAGCGTCGACACATTGGGAACTAGAACAAGACTTTAGTCAACGGTTTCCGTGTGTTTTGCTGGATACGAATGCCTTGTATGTTGAGGATAATCGCGTGATCACTTCAGCAGGTACGGCTGCCGGGATTGACTGTTGTCTCTATATTTTCCGCAAGTTCTACAGCAGTACCATTGCAAACCGAGTGGCAAGAAGAATGGTCGTGCCGCCATATCGTGATGGTGGACAAGCTCAGTTTATCGACCAACCCATACCGGTGACGTCATCCGATTCTCGTATCAATGCGTTAATGGAGAATATCAGACGTAACCTCAGTCAAAAGCACTCATTGGATGTGCTCGCCGAGTCTGTGATGATGACCCGCCGCACGTTTACCAGAAAATTTAGCCGGGCGACAGGAATGTCATTCGGAGAGTGGTTGACCACCGAGCGACTAAATGTCGCTCAAGATTTGCTTGAATCTACGGACTTATCTATCGAGCAGGTTGTCGAAAAAACAGGCTTTAGCTCGGTGCTTATGTTCAGAGAAAAGTTTAAAGCGCGCTATGAAGTGACGCCTAATCAGTGGAGAAAAGCGTTTTATCGTCAATCCAATAATCAGACCTAAGTGTCAGTTGGGTTGTTCTCTGCATCAAAAAGCCCGCGCTTTTCAGCACGGGCTTTATTATTTCAGTATGTTACGCGTAGTGGCTTACCAGCCTTTCACCACCGCGCCGTCAAAGACTTCCATCGCGGCGTTGTAAACCGCGTCAGTTTGGTAGGCTTTTACAAAGGTTTTCACGTTCTCTGCGTCTACGTTGTCTTTGCGGGCTACAATCAGGTTCACGTAGGGTGAGTCCTTCCCTTCAACAAACAGGCCGTCTTTGCTTGGGGTTAGGCCGATGCCAGCGGCAAAGGTATTGTTGATGATGGCCAAGTCTACGTCTTCCAGTGAGCGAGGCAGTTGTGGGGTTTCTAGCTCGATGATTTCAACGTTTTTCGGGTTCTCAACGATATCGAGCTTGGTAGCGCTGATTCCAGCACCTTCTTTGAGCTTGATGATGCCTTGTTGCTCAAGCAATACCAGTGAACGGCCTAGGTTCGATGGGTTGTTTGGCACGGCAATTTTACCGCCTTCTGGGAGATCGGCCACGCTATCTAACTTATAAGAATAGGCCGCAATCGGGTACACAAAGGTGTTGCCAGCAATCGCAAACTCGTAGCCGCGATCTTTGATTTGCGCGTCTAAGTAAGGTTTGTGCTGAAAGGCATTCACATCAACCGATCCATCGTCGAGTGCCGCGTTGGGCGACACATAATCGGTAAAGGTGATCAGCTCAACGTCGAGGCCTAACTTCTTGGCTTCTTTTACTGCGTGCTCGGCCACTTGTGCTTCTTCGCCTGCCATCACGCCCACGGTGATGCTGTTGGCATTGCTAGCGGCTTGCTCTTTTTCTCCGCACCCGGTGAGTAGGAGTGTGGAGGCGAGGCCTAAGGTGGTTAAAAGTGTTTTAATGGTGGTCTTCATTGTCTGTCTCCCTTGATAAAATTGTCCGTCGTTTACGGTAAGTGTTGTGTCTTATTATCGGTGATCGGTTCGGCGTACCAAATAATCGCCTAAAGATTGTATGGCTTGTACCAGCACGACTAGCATGACAACGGTGATCAGCATAACCGTGGTATCAAAGCGCTGGTAGCCGTAGCGGATACCGACATCGCCTAGGCCGCCACCGCCCACGGCTCCAGCCATAGCAGAGTAGCTGACGAGGGTGACCAAGGTAATGGTTGCGCCATTAATAATGCCAGGTAGCGCTTCGGGTACGAGTACTTTATAGATAATTTGCAAGGGGGTAGCGCCCATGGCTTTGGCTGCTTCTTCTAATCCCGGTGGCAGCTCTAAAAGCGCCGCTTCGACCAGACGTGCAACGAAAGGGATGGCGCCCACTGTCAGCGGGACAATTGCTGCCGCTGTTCCAATCGAGGTGCCGACGAGCAGGCGGGTAAAGGGAATAATCGCAACCAACAAGATAATAAAGGGGATCGAGCGACCAATATTCACCACCGCGCCGAGCGCTTGATTAAACTTGGGTTGCGCTAGCAGCCCCCCTTTTTTGGTGACGTGTAGCATCACACCTAATGGGATCCCAATGGCAAAGCCTATCAGGCCGGAGGCAAAGACCATATACAGAGTTTGACCTGTGGCTTCGGCAAGCAAGTTAAGCAGGGCGTTGTTTTCGTTGACCCAATTTATAAGTTGATCAATCAACATAGCCAAGTACCTCCGTGTTGACATGGTGCTGGTTGAGATAGTGGATGGCGTCTTCGACCGCTTTTTTCGGGCCCATAATCTCTGCCAGTAATAAGCCGAATTTGACGCCGCCAGCGTAGTCGATATCAGAGCTTAAAATGCTGATGTCGATATCAAACAGCCTTGATATTTGACTGATCAATGGATCATCCACGGTAGCGCCGGTAAATTCTAGGCGCACCAAGGGGTAGCTGCCGTCAAAGTAGGTTTCTTTTAAGCGTTGGGCATAGTCATAAGGCACCGATAAATCCAAGGTTGAGCGGATAAATTGTTTCGCTAAGTCGGATTTCGGATGGGCGAAAATGTCGCCCACCGGGCCAGATTCGACCAATTCACCGTCACCAATAATGGCAACGTCGTGACAAATGCGCTTCACCACGTCCATTTCGTGGGTGATCAATAAAATGGTCAGGTTGAGCTTTTCATTAATGGTTTGTAGCAGTGACAAAATCGATTGTGTCGTAGCAGGATCCAGTGCGCTAGTGGCTTCATCACACAATAATACGTCTGGGCTTGGCGCCAGTGCGCGGGCAATCGCGACACGTTGTTTTTGTCCGCCACTGAGGCTAGCCGGATAGACATGACGCTTGTCGGCTAAACCGACTAAATCGAGTAACTCGGTGACTCGGGTTTCGATCGCGTCACTGCTCGCGCCGCTCAGTTCAAGCGGTAGGGCGATGTTGTCGAAGACCGATCGCGATGACAGTAGGTTAAAGTGTTGGAAAATCATCCCGATTTGACGGCGAGCTTGGGTCAGATCGCGATTGGATAACGCGGTGAGGTTAACGCCTCCTACCTTTACCGTGCCGCTGGTTGGGCGCTCGAGCAGGTTAACCATTCGGATCAGCGTACTTTTGCCGGCACCAGAGGCACCGATCACACCAAATACTTTTCCTTTCGGGATAAATAAGTTGATGTCGTTAAGGGCATGAATTCGGCGCTCCCCGAGTTCGAATACCTTGTTGAGTTTGGATATCTCAATCATCACATGTCCTTGGCGATAAATTTGATCACAGCCGACTGACTCAGCGGTCTATCCCGCGCTCTTGCTGTCGTTCTGGTTATTGATGCTATGAGTTAGGTAAAATGAAGTCAATGGATATTTTTACTTCCGGACGTCTAAATGGCAATAAGGCTAATCGGTTGGTTATAAATAAAACAGTCAACGAGATCTCAAGCATGCTTGATCTCATCGACTAAAGCGTGTTCACTAATAGCCTTTCTAACTCTTTGTTCTGATTAAGTGATATGCCAACTGCCTTGATTGATACCACGATGTTGACGCTATTTATTCCCACCTTCTTTTTTGTGTCAATCACACCGGGAATGTGTATGACACTATCCATGACCCTGGGGATGACTATCGGAGTTAAGCGTAGCCTACATATGATGTGGGGCGAGCTCATTGGCGTCGGCCTTGTGGCGATTGCGTCAGTGGTAGGGGTGGCGGCCGTGATGCTGAACTATCCTAGCGTGTTTCAGGTGTTTAAGTATGTGGGGGGCGCGTATCTGGCGTATCTCGGCGTACAAATGTGGCGATCGCGTGGCAAAATGGCGATCCCAAAGGAAGAGACGTCGGCGCCGAATGATATCTCTGCGTTATCGTTGGCGGCACAAGGTTTTGTCACTGCGATAGCCAACCCGAAAGGCTGGGCCTTTATGATCTCACTGTTGCCGCCGTTTATTAACCCTGCGATCTCATTGCCCAGTCAGCTGAGCGTGCTGGTGTTGATCATTCTTTGCACGGAATTCAGTTGTCTTATGCTGTATGCCAGCGGTGGGCGCACCTTACGTCAGTTTTTGCAGCAAAAGGGTAATGTGCAATTGCTGAACCGAATCGCCGGCACCTTGATGATCGGCGTCGGCTTTTGGCTGGCGTTGGGGTAATTAACGGCCGTGATGGTGTGTAATCACTCTGCAAAATAGTGCGTTGGCGGTCGCTAAAATCGCATCCGGGAAGTCATAGTCAGGGTTGTGCAACTGTGGGTGATGCTCGCCGCTGCCAATGCCAAATAATGCGCCGGGCCAACGGGCAAGAAATTCGGCGACATCTTCTGACCAACGCATGGGCTCCTTAAGCCAGTGAACCTCTAACCCCAGCGATTGCGCCGCGTTGACCACGACTTGGTTATGCGCTGTGCTGTTTTCGGCGGCAATAAACGGCTCGTGCCAACTTAGATCCACGGTTAATTTTGCTCGGTTGGCGATAGCGTTTACGTGATCGACTAACCGGGTTTGCATGGCATGAAACGTGGCGTTGTCGTCGCTGCGTAGGGTCGCCATTACGGTGGCCTCGCCGGGCGCAACGCCAAACGCGGGGTCGCCAAGTTGGGCGTGAACTAGCGTCACTAAGCTGAACGTGGAAGGATAAGCGTCAGGAAGCTGTGTGAGCATACGCATCACGTCACTCATGGCGTTTGCCGGACTGACCCCGCGCTCTGGGTAAGCGGCATGGGAGGTTTTGCCGTACAACCGAATCGCAACGCCGGTTGAGGCGCAGGCAAAGGTACTTGGGCGCACCACTATCTTATGTTGGGCAAAGCCTGGCAGATTATGAAAGGCATAGACATTGTCGATGTGGCGGGTTACTAAAAGCGGATCGGCACACAGACGTGCCGCGCCTTCGCCGGTTTCTTCAGCAGGCTGAAAAGCGAGGATCACAGTCCCCTGTTTAGGGGGTGTTTGGCATAGCTGAGCAGCGACGGCAAGCAAGGCGGCAGCATGGCCATCGTGACCGCAGGCATGCATGATGCCATCGTGACAGGATGCATAATCAAGTTGGGTGTGTTCGTGAATGGGTAACGCATCAAAATCGGCGCGTAACAAGGTGGTTGGCCCTGGCTCGCGACCTGCAATGTCTACCACAATACCATGACCGCCCACGTCGGTATGGGGGGTGAGACCAAAGTCGCGCAGTTGGGCGGCAATGGTGCGCGCACTTTGCGCTTCGTGATTGGACAGTTCAGGGTATTGGTGCAGGGCATGCCTAAACGCCAGGGGATCAAAATCAATCGCCATCATCGACTCCAAAACAAGGATGGAAAGGCTATGCTAGATCGCTTTGGGGCGTCACGTTGTGAAGTTAAACGCAAAAAAAAGCCAGCAACATGTGCTGGCTTTTGCTCTTTCTGGGCTGAGCGTGGGTTACGCTTGGCCGTTGTCTTCGGCTTGCTTAGCCTGAATCGCTGTCAGTGCCACGGTATAGACAATATCGTCTACCAAGGCGCCGCGAGACAGGTCGTTGACTGGCTTACGCATGCCTTGCAGCATTGGACCGATAGAGACCAACTCGGCAGAACGCTGTACCGCTTTGTATGTGGTATTACCTGTGTTCAAGTCTGGGAAGACGAACACGGTGGCTTTACCGGCAACAGGCGAATCTGGCGCTTTTGATTTCGCGACATTTTCCATGATAGCGGCGTCGTACTGCAGTGGGCCATCGATGATCAGATCAGGACGCTTCTCTTGGGCAAGACGGGTGGCTTCGCGGACTTTATCCACGTCTGCCCCTTTGCCTGAGCTACCGGTCGAGTAAGAGATCATCGCTACGCGCGGTTCAATACCGAATGCCGCGGCAGAATCGGCAGATTGGATCGCGATTTCAGCCAGTTGTTCAGCATTTGGATCCGGGTTAATCGCACAGTCACCGTATACCAGCACTTGCTCAGGCAGCAGCATAAAGAATACTGATGAGACCAAAGAAGCGTTCGGTGCGGTTTTGATGATTTGCAGCGGTGGACGGATGGTGTTGGCGGTGGTATGAACCGCGCCCGATACCAGGCCATCCACTTCGTTCGCTTCTAGCATCATGGTACCCAGTACCACGGTATCTTCGAGGTGCTCTTGGGCAATGACCTCGGTAATACCTTTGCTCTTACGCAGCTCGACCAAGCGTGCCACGTATTTATCGCGTGCTTTTACCGGGTCGATAATTTCTACGCCAGCGCCCAAGGTGACACCTTGCTGATCGGCAACGCGTTTTATTTCTTCTGGGTTACCCAAAAGCACACACTCGGCAATTTTACGCTCAGCACAGATAGCGGCGGCCTTGATGGTGCGTGGCTCGTCACCTTCGGGTAGCACAATGCGCTTAGCGGCTCGACGTGCAAATTCGGTCAGCTGATAACGGAACGCGGGTGGACTGAGGCGACGTTCGCGGTTCGACCCTGAGCTGAGTGATTCAATCCAGTTGCCATCAATGTGGCCAGCAACGTGGTCGTTCACAAACTCAACACGGGCTTTATCGTCAGCCGGCACTTCAAGGCTAAAGCTTTGCAGATTGAGCGACGTCTGCCAGGTGTTACCTGCAGTGGTAAATACTGGAAGACCGGTTTCAAACGCGCGGTCACACAGGGCTTTTAACTGATCAGGGATGGCATAACCACCGGTCAGCAACAAGGCACCGATTTCTACGCCGTTCATCGCAGCCAGACACGCGGCGACGATCACGTCAGGGCGGTCAGCCGAAGTCACGAGCAAGGAGCCTGGGCGGAAGTGTTCAACCATATTAGGGATTGAACGCGCACAGAAAGTAATGCTCTTGATGCGACGTGAGTGAATTTCGCCTTCGTTGATAATAGTGGCGTTCAAGTGCTTGGCCATATCGCTAGCACGGGTCGCGATCAGGTCGATTTTCCATGGCACACAACCCAGTACACGGATTGGGCTGGAGTTGAAAATCTGCATCACTTCAACGTTAGTTGGGCGTGCGCCGTCCGCTTCGTCAAAGATTTCTGACAGATCAGGGCGCGTACGACCTGCATCATCAACAGGCGCGTTAAGCTTGTTGATGATCACACCTGAAATGTTGCCGTTTTTGCTGCCACCAAAGTTGGTGCAGGCAAACTCGATACGCTCTTTAAGCTGGGCAGGGTTGTCAGTGCCTGGGGTGGTCACAAACACGATTTCTGCATCCAGTGTTTTGGCGATCTCGTAGTTGATCTGGTTCGCGAAGGGGTGGTTACGTGTGGTGACCAAGCCTTCGACGAGCGCAACTTCTGCGTTTTCAGTGGCACGAGTAAAGCGCGCGAGCACTTCTTCGAGCAGCACATCTTCTTGATCCGAGCGCAGCAGGTTTTCGGCTTGGTTCATTGACATCGATTCGGCGACTCTCATATCACTGTTGGCGTGAATGATTTCCGTCGTCAGATCGGTGACGTCAGTGTCGCTACCGTGATGTGGCTGAGCAATCGGTTTAAAAAATGAGACGCGGACGCCTTTACGCTCCATCGCTCGCATGACGCCAAGGCTGACACTTGTCAGGCCGACGCCGGAGCCGATTGGAATTAGCATAATAGTACGGGACACGTTGACTTCCTCTTACTATCTGGTTGGCGTGCCGGATGGTCCGGCACGAATACAAAAACGGCTGAGTGGAATCAGCCGTTGGAAATGGTCTTACAGGCCAGTTAGGCGCGCAGTGTCTTGCGCAATCACCAACTCTTCGTTGGTTGAAATCACCATCGCAGGCACGCGGCTTGCGTCGGTAGTGATCACGCCTTCGCCGCCAAAGCGGGCTTTCAGGTTGCGCTCTTTGTCGACCTCAACACCCAGCAGAGCTAGGCGCTCGAGTACCAATTCGCGGATTGGGCCTGAGTTCTCACCGATGCCGCCGGTGAAGACAATTGCGTCCAGGCGGCCGTCGAGGGTCGCGGTGTAGCTGGCTACATACTTGGCAAGACGGTGGCAGAACACGTTCATTGCACGTGTTGCTTCTTCTTTCTCGCCGTAGTTATCTTCAACAAAGCGGCAGTCAGAGGTCACTTCGGTCAAGCCTTGCAGGCCAGACTCTTTGGTGAGCATGGTGTTGATTTGCTCAACGCTATAACCGAGTGCATCGTGCAGGTGGAAGATAATCGCTGGGTCTAGGTCACCAGAGCGGGTGCCCATAACCAAGCCTTCCAATGGGGTCATGCCCATTGAAGTATCGACCGATTTGCCGTTTTTAATCGCACATACTGACGCACCGTTACCAAGGTGGCAGTTGATGATGTTCACTTCGTCGACAGGCTTGCCAAGTTGCTCAGCGGCCGCGTTGGCGATAAAGAAGTGAGAGGTACCATGCATGCCGTAGCGACGAATGCCGTGCTCTTTATAAAGATCATAAGGCAGCGCATACAGATAAGCTTCTTCTGGCATGGTTTGGTGATACGCGGTATCGAAAACAGCGACATTTTTCAGCGCAGGGAAGGCTTTTTTCGCCGCCTCAATGCCAACGATATGTGCTGGGTTGTGCAATGGCGCGAAGCTCGCTGCATCGTGGATCCCTTTGAGCACCTCGTCCGTAATCAATGCTGACTGGGTAAAATGCTCACCGCCATGAACAACGCGGTGACCGATAGCACCCAAGTTCTCGGCCAGTTCAGGCTTCGAGGCCAGAATTGTGTCTACAATGAAGGTGAGGGCTTCAGTGTGCGCGGCGCCGTTGCCCAGTTGGGCTTCATGCTTACCGTCCATTTTCCACTTAATGCGGGCTTCTGGAAGGTTAAGGCATTCGGCAAGACCGGTAAGATGCTCATCGCCTGATTGTGCGTCGACAATGGCGAACTTCAAAGAGGAGCTTCCGCAATTGAGTACGAGAACCAGCTTTGACATTTATGACTACCTATGTTTCGTGAGACAGAGTGTGTGGAATAAAAAGGATAGTGGACAAATTGAGACACTACCTTTTCAAAAAAGAATTATCTCATGTCTTGTCGCGGGGAAAGAATTATCGTTATCCGTCCTGGATAAGTGAACGCTCCATTGAGTACAACCGGATTGGGTTGCGAGACAATCGAATCCGAGCAACAATGATAAAAGTGCGCTAAGGATAGCGGGACTTGATCCAGATAACAAAAATTTTTTGAGCGATATGGGTTAAATTTTAAAGTTTTTAAACAATTTGTTTAGTTTTTATTGTAAAAGTTGAGTGACAGCCCCTTTCAGTCACACTGAACAAGTGAGGTAGGTATGACAACGAACAAATCAATCTGGCGCTGCCTGCAAGACGGTCAGAAATACATGCAAGAATGGCCGATGAAAAAGGAATTAGCGCCGGTTTTTCCTGAAAATCGTGTAATCACCATAACGCGGTTCGCGATCAAGGTCATGCCTGCTATTGCCGCAATCAGTGTGTTGCTTCAAATGGCAGCAAACAATGTACAAGGCATGCCGCAAGCGGTGATTGTGGCGCTATTTGCGCTGAGCTTGCCGCTTCAAGGGCTGTGGTGGCTGGGACGCCGCCGTGATACGCCGCTGCCGCCGGCTTTGGCGGGGTGGTATCGCGAACTGCATCAAAAGATCACCAGTGAGGGGCACGCGATGCAGCCGATAAAAAGCCAACCGCGATACAAAGAGCTAGCGCAAGCATTGAGCCGGGCGTTCAAAGTGGATCGCGCAGCATTAGAGCGTTGGTTTTAACCTAACCGAAATGCGCGGCTCACCCAGGCAACACACGCCGACCTCAGGGTCGGCGTTTTTATTGGTCGGTGATGGATGCGTGGCTTAACGACACTGCGGCGCGCCTTGCCCTTTCATTTGGCTGACTGCTTCGCGCATTTCATCCATCGACTGCCAGCGCTGGGGCAAAGGCATGACCTTTAAGCGAAGATCCTTAGCGTTGTCGGCAAGCTTGGCTTGATCACTCACCGCGGTGATCAGTGCAATGGTCAGGTCGGGATTTCGCGCTTTTAATTGTGCGGCCGTCCCTAAGCCTTCGGCAATATGAAAGCGGCCCGCGATGTGGACAATTTGGGTATCAGGGTGACGGGCGTGATAATCGACCATGCTTTCTGCCATGGTGGCATCCCAGGCGAGTTGCGCGGCAAATTGATCGTCGGTTTGGGTGGGAGTGCCATGATGCATGTTGGCTTTAAACTGACGTTTATACGGTGAGTCTTGGGTATCAATCGTCGCGGCAAACCACTGACGCTGCTGGTCCGGCAATTTATCTAAGTAAGCCAAACCTTGTCGACCAATACAGCTAACCATGCGTTTAGGGGCGTTAGCGGCAATCACGTCAAATTGACGCTGTTTAGCTAGCTCGATCAACGGGCGATAGCTGCCATTGTAGTTGTCCCATGCATTGGCTCGACGCTTAAGCGTGTCTTCGCCAATGTCGCCGGCAAGGTATTGATTCACCACTGGCTGGGCATCACGGCTGAATTGCTCCATGGAAAGCGCGACAGAATGACGTGAGGCAAGTTGGTTGAGCAACTCGGTTTGAAAACGGTGCACCCCAGGATGGCTATGCCATTCACCGATTAGAACAATATCCGCTTTTTCGACGTTGTCAGCCACTTGAGTCAAGCTAAGTGACTGCCCTTGGGCGGTGGTCACCTGATAGTCAAATAAGGTATTAATAGACGCCGATGTCGGTTGCGATGCCGTTGCGACACTGACGGGGCTTAGTACTAAGCTGGCCGCCAATAGCCATTGAGTGGCACGCAGTTGCAAAAAGCGCGGCTTCAAAAAGCGGTCAATCACGCCCTTTTTTGTCCATGGTGAGCAAGTGTGCATCACGCTTCTCCTTTGGCCGAGTCAATCTCTGTGTGATGACGATACACACGCAAGGTAAAGTCGGCTTCACAGTGAAAGCCGTTGGCATTGGCTAACGTTTCACGCCATTCATCGGAGGCGCGCCAGGCAAGCGGTGTCATCTGCAGCAGGGTGAGGGCTTGCTCGCCTGTTAATGTCATCGGGTAATGCAGTGAGCGCTCACTTTCAAGCTGGAAACCGGGCAGGGCCTCTGCTGGCGTTTCGTGTAACCGGACCTCATCATAGATACCCGCCTTAAGCTGAAATAGATGACGTGGACCTGGGGTGACGGTGACAACAACGCCACCGGGCTTGATAACACGATCAAGCTCGTCGCCATTGCAGGGCGCATAAATACGCACCACACCGTCAAGGCTGTTGTCGGCAAACGGTAAGCGTTGCGATGAGGCGACCGAAAACTGACATTGTGGATACCATTTCGCGGCATAGCGCACGGCGATTTTGGCGATATCCAGCCCATAAATAGACCACTGTTGTGCGGCTGTCTGATCGGCGATGGCGTGGGTGTAATACCCTTCACCACAGCCCACATCCAAGATCGTCTGGTGCTCGCTATTCAGTGCCTGGGTGAGGGCATCAATCATCGCTTGGCGCATGGGCGCATAATGGCCAGCGTTTAAAAATGCGCGGCGGGCTTGAGTCATGGCTTTGTTGTCGCCCGGATCTTTGGAGCGTTTAAATTGCACCGGTAATAGGTTGAGGTAGCCCTCTTTGGCGCGATCAAATTGATGATTGGCAGCGCAATAAGCACCACGTGGCTTGGCTTGCAGGGGCTGTTGGCATAGCGGGCATCGATAAATCATGGCAGAGTCTGTGTCTTGTCTTTGATGCGCTTAAGGGTACGGGCTTGTGTGACGTTCGACAAGTTTGCGCCGTGAGAAATCAAAAAGCCGCCCACAAGGACGGCTGCATTGTTACCTTTTCCCTTTCACTAGGCGGCGAGGATCTTTTCGATCTCGGTTAGGCTTAAGTGAAATTGACGCGGGCACTGACGCCAAACGTCGAGCATACGACGGTATTTGTCACGCATTGGCATTTGACTGTTAAAGCAGTGCTCTCCTTGATCGAACTGCGGATAAAGCCCCTCAGTATCGACTAAAAAGCGCACATAATGCACCAAAGCCCCTTCGGTTGCTGCGTCAAAGCCCCAGAACTGCACGCGACGTGGCGATAATGCCGCTTGGTTGGTATCGTCAAGGAGGTGATAAGAGGCCTGCATCGCATGGTGCATTTCCATGATATCAATCACTTCGCGGCATTGGGTTTCGCAGAGTGCTTCAAACTGGCTGATCACCTCGGCCATTTGCAACGCGTAGCCGCGCTCAATGATGGTTTGTAGGCGACGGTACTTTTCGCCATTAGAGGGATCGAGGTGGCACATTAACTGGTACTGGTTAGATAAAATTAAACGTTGTGCAGGGGTCATATCCATTGCGGTTGGCCTCTTAACTCTCGAAGTTACAATAGTCGTTCATCAAACGATGAGGGTATGGACAGAGATTAGCAGCTCTTTATCGCTGAAATCTTGATCTGAGCTATGTCCGTAGCACGTTTTTCACCCGCATAAGGGATTGGGTAAAAGATCGTTCATGAAGGGGACGTTATGTTTGAGTGGGCTGATGTCAGTGGTTGGCAATGGATAGGTTGGTTAGGCTGGGCAGGGGTATTATATGGAACCTATCCACGTGAGTTTTTTCCTAAACTGCGTCAGGAAGTGGGTTATCAGCATTTAGCGTTTTCATCGGCGGTGGTGCTGTTTGCGCTTTGGGCGTTGCAGGCGGGGATCAAAGAGGGGCTCGATATCCACTTTCTGGGCGTGACCACGTTAGCTTTATGCCATGGTTGGCGCATTGCCATTTGGATTACCACCGTGCCGCTGGCACTGATGGGGCTCTTTGGTTTTGTCCCCGTCGCAGATATGGGGATGACGGCGCTTACCACGGCGATACTGCCTATTGTGTTCAGTTATGCGATTTTCGCACTGAGCTACCAGTATTTAACCCGCCACCTTTTTATCTATATTTTTATTGCGGCGTTTATCGGTGCGGCGCTGACCATTGTGTTTCAGCTATCGGTGACCTCGCTCTGGTATTGGGCTGCCGATCGTCATAGCTGGCATGAGATTGTGCATAACTACCTGCAAATTGCACTATTGATGTGGTTCCCCGAGGCGCTGCTTAACGGCATGGCGGTGACGGTGATGGCGGTGTATCGCCCCCATTGGTTACGCACCTTTTATGACAGAGAGTATTTGTCGCCAGAGCGTTGATGGCACAGTGCTTGGGTATTTATGGATTCTATCCATTAAATTTTCTTATTGAGACCAATAAAAACGTTCGCTGTATTTATCTCAAATAATGGCACATATTAGCGGCCCCGGCCGTCCGTGCCACTTATCTGAGAATTGAACGAACTGTCATGAATAATCTATCCTCTGCACAAAATGGCAGCGGCATGGCCCTGTCTGTGTTTCCATGGGTGCCATTAGTGAGCTTAACGGCATTTGCGGTCGCGAGTGGCTATTTGATGAGCTTGATTCCATTGGCGTTAATGCCGCTTGGGATGCCGGCTGAACTGGCCGCTTGGCTGGCGAGTGCCTTTTATGCAGGATTATTGTTTGGTGCTTTGTGGAGTGCACGTATCGTCGCGCGGATGGGGCATCGACAGGCATTAGTGCTGTTTATGGGTGTGCTGCTGCTGTCTATTGCCGCGATGGCAACGATCAAAGCGCAGGGGATATGGTTAGTGTCACGATTTGTGGCCGGCATTGCGGTCGCAGGGGTGTTTGTCGCGATTGAATCATGGTTATTGATCGCCGATTCAGAGCGTCAACGGGCTAAGCGTTTAGGCTTTTATATGGCCGCTTTATATGGTGGTAATGCCTTGGGTCAGCTGGGCGTCGGTTATGTCGGTGTGACAGGTGCTCAGCCGTATTGGTTGATCGGTAGTTTGGTCACGGCGGCGATTATCGTGCCCTTATTTATGCGCCATGGTGAGCCGTCGCAAGCGATGATGGGCCCTATTGAGCACACAGGCACCTTAAGAGCCATTCGTAAAGCTGCCTATATCGCCTGCATTGTGTCGGGGCTCACCTTAGGCGCGATCTATGGTCTATTACCCCTTTATCTTGCTGAACGTGTTGACGATCATCAACAGATTGGAGCAATGATGGCGTTAGTCATTGTTGGCGGCATGGGCGTTCAGCCGTTATTAGGTGCCATCTCGACCAGAGTGAATCGAGTCCTGTTGATGTTCTATTTCTGTGTGGTGGGATTGCTTGCCGTAGCCATCATTATACTTGCTAACAGCAACGGGTGGCTTGGCGTCGGGCTCGTGATGCTTGGTGGCGCCGTGTTTGCCATTTATCCCATTGCGATTGCTTATGCGTGTGCCTCGCTGGCGCCGGGGAAAATTGTCGCGGCTACTGAGGCGCTTCTACTCGCGTACAGTGTTGGATCCGTCAGTGGTCCGGTATTGGCGCATCAAGCATTTTCTGGTGAGCAAGGGTTGATGATGTACTTGGCCAGTTGCTTGCTTAGTACGGCGGTATATATGTGGATCGCTTATCTGAGAGGGCGTCGGCAAATGCCTAACTTGAGTGCCGCCTGACAACGTCGGGGAGCTAACACGACACGCGGGAGCTAACACGACACGCCTCAGAACCGTTCTGAGGCGTGTTTTTAGTTTTGGTTAGGCGCTAACAAGTCCTTCTTTTGCATCGGCAGGGAGAATATCCATGGCGTTACCGTATAACGGCGCCAAAGCTCGAACCACATCTGAGCGGCTGATGACGCCAACCAAGATGTTGTCTTTCATGACAGGATAAACGTGCGGTCTAGACAGTGTTTGTGTTTTCGCGCGCTCTAGTGCGGATTGGGTGGTAAAGCGCGTGGCAATGCCCGCATCACTGACCGGATACAGCACTTGGTTGTCAATGCTCATGTACTGCGCCAGTTCAATCACGGATTGGTCTGCCTCAACGGTCTGCACCTCCGTGCGCATTAAATCTTCGACTTTGGTGTCCATGTCGGGTTGGTAATCGTTCCACCATAAATCAACAAAGACATCTTGCACCGAGAAAAAGCCAACCAATTCATTTTGTTTATCGACGACAGGCGCACCTTGCAACTGATAGCGGTTGAGTTGCTCTAATGCATCGGCCACAAACTGGTGGCTTTGCAAGGCACAGTGGGCAGGCTTCATGTTTTTTTCAATGGTTAAGGTTTCTTGGGTCATAGTGGGTCTCTCAGAATAATTCGCAGACGGTAGCGTCAATGAAGAAATTTGCGCTGTTTTATTTTCTCTCTCAGGGTTAATAATCAGCCAGTAGCCCATGCCGACAAGGCCAGCACCACCGACAATATTGCCGAGCGTGACGGGGATTAAATTGGCACTGATAAACTGGATCAGGTTAAGGTCATTGAAGGCAGCCGGTGAATTCCCTACTGCTTGCCAAAAACTGTCGGGCGCGAAAGTAGCAATGCTCATCCCCAGTGGCACCATGAACATATTGGCGACACTGTGCTCAAAGCCGGTGCTGACAAACATGGCCACGGGAAGAATCACCATCACTGCTTTGGTCAGTGGATTTTGCGACGTGAAGGTCATCCAAATCGCCAGACAAACTAGCAAGTTACACAACACCCCTAACGCAAAGGCTTGTATCCAACTGTGATGTAGCTTGTGTTGGGCCACGTGTAATGCGTTTAATCCCCATTGCCCATCGTCAAGTTGGTATAGCCCTGCCACCATCACGATAAACACCAACAGTAGGGCGCCGCACAAGTTGCCGAAATACACTCTTGCCCAGGTATAGAGCAGGCCGCGGGTGGAGATCTTGCCATTGGCACGCGCCAGCATAGACAACACTGTGCTGGTAAATAGCTCTGCACCGCCAAGCACCACCAATATTAAGCCCATGCTAAAGGCAAGCCCGCCCATCAACCGGGTCATTCCCCAGCCGGCGTTACTGCCCGTGGTTACCGTGAGGTAGAACACGAAAGCCAGTCCGATAAATAAGCCGGCCATCATGGCTAGCCCAATCGCCATCCGGGTCGATTTATGGGTTTTACTCTCTGCATAGGCTTCAGCGTTGGCAAGCAATGCAGCGGGGCCCTCCGTTTTAATTGGGGTAGGACTTACCATGCGTTGTCTCCTCTGTCGGCACTATTTGCCCGAGGGGAAAGACAGGTCAACATACAGGTTGTACTCCTTTTTAGACGTAATGTGAATAAAACCAGCCTATTCTTCTCTCTATCAGGAGTAAAATTGATATTTCTTAGGGTAAGAATCATAAAAATTGATAGGGTATTGCCATTAAAGCCAGACAGTAAGGAGCCTGGATGCGGTACTCATTGAAACAGTTGGCTGTGTTTGAAGCGATCGCCGCGACCGGCAGTGTAAGCCGAGCGGCCGACCAGTTAGCGTTGACGCAGTCGGCTACCAGTATGGCCCTGTCGCAGCTAGAAAAGTTGTTAGGGCGGCCATTATTCGAGCGGCAAGGCAAGCAAATGCAGCTCACCTACTGGGGAGCCTGGTTGCGACCCAAAGCACGCCAACTCTTGTTTGATGCGCAACAGATTGAGGCAGGGTTTGATGGACAGCACATTATCAGTGGCGATATTGCCTTAATTGCCAGTCAAACCGCAGCAGAACACCTTATTCCAGACCTTATCAGTATTATTGATAGTGATTTCCCCGAGCTGCGAATCGACTTTACCGTGAAAAACACCGAGAAAGTCATTGATAGTGTGCGCCGTTATCAGCACGACTTGGGGATCATTGAGGGGCGTTGCGATGATAGCCGCTTAAAGCAGCAGGTATGGTGCCATGACCACCTTGTGGTCGTGGCGGGCAAGCACCATCCTTATGCGCAGCGTGATCAGGTAAGCTTGGCGCAACTTGAACAAGCGCAGTGGGTATTGCGAGAGCCGGGTGCCGGGACACGACATAGTTTTGATAGTGCGATTCATGGTGTTATTGAAGATCTTGATGTGCGGCGAGAATATGAACAGGTGCCTGTGTTGCGTACTTTGGTGGCTAACTCCAATTACCTAAGCTGCTTGCCCTATTTAGATGTTGAAAAGTGGATTGAACGCGAGGAGCTGGTGGCGCTGAACGTGCCGGAGCTCAATATGCGTCGAACACTGTCTTTTATCTGGCGAGCGGATGGCGCAGATAACCCTTTGCGTGACTGTATTATTCGTGAAGCCATTAGGATGACCAAAGCCCGCCGGCGCGAGATGTAAGTCGCGAGACAGAGGTATAACGACGTGAAAAAAGTATAAAGACGCGAAAAAAAGCCGGCCACAAGGTGACCGGCTGATGGGTGGTGCGCAGAGGTGCGTCGGATTAATACATGACGTTATGACCATAACTGGCAATAATGTTTTTGACGTTATCCATCATTTCTTTTGATGGTGTGCCCACGTCTTTTAACTCATATTCGTAACCCAGCGCTTCCCATTTATGTTCACCAAGCTGGTGATAGGGGAGTAATTCCACCTTTTCGATATTGTCCATGCCTTTAATAAACTGACCTAGGCGGTGCGCGGAATCATCGTCATCCGTATAGCCGGGCACCACGACGTAACGAATCCAGGTTTTTTGTCCAATTTTGTGCAAGTAGTTGGCAAAATCGAGCGTGCGGCGATTCGATACGCCTACTAAGTCTTCATGAACCTCATCATTGAGCTGTTTTAGGTCCAGCATGACCAAATCGGTTGCATCAAGCACTTCATCAATCACGGGCGTGTGCTTACGGATATAGCCGTTGGTGTCTAAGCAGGTATGAATACCTTTGGCTTGCGCGGCCTGGAAAAAGTCTCGGACAAACTCTGGCTGTAACATAGCTTCGCCGCCCGATGCGGTGACCCCACCGCCTGATGCGGTGATGAAGTGGCGATAGGCCAATACATCTTTCATGATCTCATCGACAGTGACTTCTTTCCCGCCGTGAGTGTCCCAAGTATCGCGATTATGGCAATACTTACACCGCATCAAGCAGCCTTGCATAAAGACAATAAAACGTATCCCAGGGCCATCTACGGTCCCACAAGATTCAAAGGAATGGATGCGACCAATTGCCGACATAACTGTCTCCAGACTGCGAATTGCGATACTGTCATTTTATTACAAAAACCGGCCTCAACGTAAGGAAATTCCCCTCTTTTTCGCACTCTCTTTGTGAACGTTGCTGTGGTGTTACACCTCTGTCTTTGGGTTGATCACAGTTCCAGTTTTCTATGCCAGCACAATGAGAGCTAATCCAGATAATCTCCATGTTGTTTTTGTGTCTTCTGGCCTTTTTGTCCAAACTAACGTGCGACATGCAGAGTTACCCATATATGGCCTTTCAGGCTGCATGTGAGCTTAATAGAGCCGAGTATCAGGCTAGGATCAACAGTAAACGCTAGGGTATATAATGAAAAAAATCAGTGATCTGAGAGTGAAAAATAAGCTTGTTGCGCTCATGTTGATAGCCATTGCATTGCTGGTTGCGATCAGTATGTTCACTATCCAAAAAGAGCGTGATCAAGCTTATGCCGAGCGAACCGCTTCGCTAAGGGCCAATATAGAAGTGGCGCAAAGTGTGGTGAATTATTACCGCCAGCAGGCATCAAGAATCGGCGAAGAGGAAGCCAAAACGCAGGCGATCGCGCAACTGAACCAGCTTCGTTATGACGGCGATAACTATTTTTGGGTGCTCAAGCCTGATCTCACGATTGTTAACCACCCGATAAAGCCCAAGTTGAATGGCACCAGTGCGAGCAGTTTGACCGATGGCGACGGCAAGCACCATTGGCGAGAAATGGTAACAGTGAGCAAAGGGTCACAAGGCGGTATGTTGGATTATACTTGGCGCTCACCGGAAGGTGAGATGAAGCCCAAAATCTCTTATGTGAAACGCGTAAATGGTTGGAACTGGATTATTGGCTCGGGCACTCATGTGAGCGATATTGAAGCGCAGTTTATCCAGTCAGCGTGGCAAATTGGTGGGTTAACGCTTATCGCGGGGGTGATCCTGTTAGTTTGTGGTGCGTTTGTCAGTCGCGACATCGTTGTGCCGTTAGATGAATTGGTCGAAAAGTTTGATCGGATTGCAGGTGGGGACTTACGCATTGAGTGCGGCTATACCCGTCATGATGAAATCGGTAAATTGGCGCGGCGTATGGATACAGCTATGGAGAGTGTTCGTGAAGCCATGCGTGTTGCCCATGATGAGGCGAAGCAGTCTTCTACTATGGCGTCGTCGATTGCATCAGCGAGTGAGCAGAGTGCACAAAGTATTCAATCTCAGCGCGCGCAACTCGAGCAACTGGCAACGGCGATGAACGAAATGACAGCAACTGTCGCTGATGTCGCGGATCACGCAGAACAAACTGCGCAAGCCACCAATGATATTTCCTCGATGGCGGAAGATAGCAATCATAAATTGGATAGCACGGTAGCCAGTATCCGTGAAGTTGCCGAACGTATCGCTGGGGCAGATAAATTGGTCAATCAGGTCAAGCAAGGCGTGATGGAGATCAGTGATGTCGCGACGGTTATTCAAGGGATCTCTGAGCAGACCAATCTATTGGCCCTAAACGCGGCGATTGAGGCGGCACGTGCCGGTGAGCAAGGTCGTGGCTTTGCGGTGGTGGCCGATGAAGTACGCTCGCTGGCGCAAGGTACGCAAAAATCAACCACGCAAATCCAAGGGACGATAGAAGCGCTGACCAATAACGCGATTGAAGCGGCAGAGGCGATGAAATCAAGCCATACGTCCAGTGAAGCGAGTGTAGAAACCGCGCTTGAAACTCAGCAGCAGCTTAAAGATATGGTGAGTGCGCTACATGGCTCTAACGATCGCGTGGTACAGATTGCGGCGGCGGCCGAAGAGCAGGGGACGGTGTCTGAAGAAATGAACCAAAACGTCAGCAACATTCATAACTCAGCGAACGAAGTCAGTGGGGCGGCTTCTCACCTGGCAGAGCAAAGCCAGCTGTTGGCAGATTCTGCACGAGAGTTGGATAGACAACTGGATCATTTTGAAGTGTAACCCAAATAAAAACCGCCAGCATTTGCCGGCGGTTTTTTATTAGCGTATCGCGTACGCTTTATCGCTACATCTTACAGTGAAGACGTGAAGGTACGTGTAATGACGTCTTGTTGCTGCTCTTTAGTCAGCGAGTTAAAACGTACCGCGTAACCAGAAACACGGATAGTCAGCTGAGGATAGTTCTCAGGGTTTTCCATCGCGTCTAGTAGCATTTCACGGTTCATCACGTTCACGTTCAGGTGCTGGCCGCCTTCTTGACCGCTTTCATGGTGGAAGTAACCATCCATTAAGCCCGCCAAGTTCGCGCGTTGGGTGTTTTCGTCTTTACCCAAAGCATTTGGCACAATAGAGAAGGTATAAGAAATACCGTCTTTAGCGTGAGCAAATGGCAGTTTACCGACAGAGGTCAGTGACGCAACCGCACCTTTCTCATCACGGCCGTGCATTGGGTTCGCACCTGGACCAAATGGCATACCCGCTTTACGACCATCTGGCGTATTACCGGTTTTCTTACCGTATACTACGTTTGAGGTGATCGTTAGGATAGACTGAGTCGGAACCGCATCACGGTAAGTTCTCAGTGAGCGGATTTTGTTCATGAAGCGTTCAACCAGGTCACAGGCAATCGCATCAACACGCTCATCGTTGTTACCAAACGCTGGGTATTCACCTTCGATATCAAAGTCGATAGCAATACCGTCTTCGTCACGAACTGGCTTCACTTTTGCGTACTTGATTGCGGCCAATGAGTCAGCAGCAACGGATAGACCCGCAATGCCACAGGCCATGGTGCGATAAACATCACGATCGTGGAAGGCCATCAATGCCGCTTCATAGCTGTACTTGTCATGCATGAAGTGGATGCTGTTCAGCGCAGTCACGTACTGTTTCGCTAACCAATCCATCAGGTGATCCATGCGGTCCATGACTTTGTCATAGTCCAGCACTTCGTCAGTCATCGCTGGGTGCTCTGGCGCAACTTGGATTTTCAGCTTCTCGTCAATACCACCGTTGATGGTATAAAGGAGCGTTTTAGCCAAGTTGGCACGGGCGCCAAAGAACTGCATTTGTTTACCAACGATCATCGGTGATACGCAACAAGCGATCGCGTAGTCGTCAGATTCAAAGTCAGTGCGCATCAGATCGTCGTTCTCGTACTGGATAGACGAGGTATCGATAGACACTTTGGCACAGAACTTTTTGAAGCCTTCAGGCAGTTGCTCAGACCAAAGCACTGTGATGTTTGGCTCTGGGCTTGGGCCCATGGTGTACAGGCTGTTAAGGAAACGGAAGCTGGTACGAGAAACCAGAGTACGTCCGTCTAGGCCCATACCGGCAACAGATTCGGTGGCCCAAATTGGGTCGCCAGAGAAGAGATCATCATACTCAGGCGTACGCAGGAAGCGTACCATACGCAGTTTCATGACGAAGTGGTCAATCAGCTCTTGCGCTTGTTCTTCTGTGAGTTTACCGGCTTCAACATCACGCTGTAGGTAGATATCAAGGAAGGTAGACGTACGACCGAGCGACATGGCCGCGCCGTTTTGTGTTTTAACCGCACCCAGGTAACCGAAATAGGTCCACTGAATCGCTTCTTTTGCGTTTTCTGCTGGGCGAGAAATATCACAGCCGTAAGACGCTGCCATTTTTTTCAATTGGCCCAACGCGCGGTGTTGCTCTGCAATTTCTTCACGCAGTTGCATGGTCATTTGCAGATCTTCGCCGCTTTCAAATTTCTCTTGTAGAGAATCGAATTGCGCTTTTTTGTCCGCCATCAGGAAGTCGATGCCGTATAAAGCAACGCGACGGTAGTCACCGATGATACGGCCACGGCCATAAGCATCAGGTAGACCTGTCAAAATGCCTGACTTACGACACTTGAGGATGTCAGGGGTGTAAATATCGAAAACCCCTTGGTTGTGAGTCTTACGATGTTCGGTGAAGGTTTTCTTTACTTGTGGATCCAGTTCGCGGCCGTATGCGTCACACGAACTTTGAACCATACGAATACCGCCATTAGGCAGCATAGCGCGTTTTAGCGGTGCGTCGGTCTGTAGACCAACAATCTGCTCCAGATCTTTCTCAATGTAGCCGGCATCATGAGAGGTCAGGGTAGAAACCACCGACGTATCAAAATCAACCGGGGCATGCGTCGCGTTTTCTTGCTTGATGCCTTCCATCACGCGCGCCCACAGTTGGCGAGTCGCGTCAGTTGGCTCAGACACTAGGAATGATTCGTCACCCTCATAAGGGGTATAGTTTTTTTGGATGAAGTCGCGAACGTCAACGGCTTTGCTCCAGTTACCTTCAACAAATCCTTCCCATGCATTGGAATTGTGCTCAGACATGTTGCACCTACCTGTTCTCTTTTCAAAAAGACATGTGTTGGGACCAAGGCCAGTCATAGTGTTGTGTCAGTATGGCTGACGCTGTGACCCATCGATTTATCCGGATGCCCCGCCCGAAAGCGGGGCCGTGTTATTACAATAAAGGTGGAATGCCGGGAATCATTCCGACTGCCAACATAGCAGCCACACAAATGATCACTGTGGCGGTTGGAATCACCAGACGATCGATGGTCGATAGCGTACCAGGACGCTCTTTATCACCGATAAGACCGTTGTTGTCCAAGAGCATAGTGACTGCCCAACCAAAGACTGGGTTAACAGCCATGGAGGCGAAAATACAAATACCGGCTGATTGGCTAGACTTCGCGTCTTTAACCATTTGCATCCCTGCTTCAAGAAGCGGCAGGAACACACCTGATAATAGTGCAATGGTCATCACCGGTGGCCAGGTTGCTACATCCATTGGATAACCAATCAACGCAACCGCAATACATAACAGACCGAGGACAATGGCCCCGCCAGGAATCGGGCGACGAGCAATCGCTGCAGGAATCATATAAGTGCCCCATGAGGATGTGATATTACCCCCACCGACTGATGCCCCAACGATTTGGCGGATAGAACACCCTGTCATGGTGTCATCCACGTCCATCAATACCTTTTCGGCCTTTTTCGGGTAATTAAGTTCCTGGAAAATACGGTGACCAAGAAAGTCTGGCGACCACATCGCTACCGCGAGCAGAGCAAATGGTAGTGACGCAAGAAAGTGCGATAGGGTTGGTAAGCCCATTTGCCAACCTTGCTCGGTTGATCCCCACCAGTAAACCGGGTTTAGGTTTGGCACACCCGGTTGTGTCACAAACTCTAGTGATGAGCCGGCACCTAATGCGGTAGCAATCAATCCACCGGTAACGGCACAGACAGGAATCGCTAACCAGCGTTTACCAATGCGAGCTAAAAAGGCATAAATCACAATGGATACGGCCAGAATGACAATGGATATATAGCCCATATCAATGGCAGCACCCCAGGCTAGCAGGCTCTCAATTTGACCTTTTGCCCCGCCAAAGCCCAAGAAAATCAGCAAGCCACCCGCTACCCCTTGGCTGGTTAGGTTCACTAATTTAGACCCGCCTTTGACATAACTGAGTATCAAGCCAAAGGCACCGATTAGGATCCCCAAGGCGAGAGGATGTGCGCCGGCGAGCGCGATGGTCCCGACAAGCGGGATCATTGGCCCATGGTTACCGGCCAGGTTAGCGCGTGGATTGATAAATCCGCATAAAAGGACACAAAAAAGGAGTGCGGGGATAAGCATTTCAACCCGCGCGACCTCAACAGCAAACGCTTTACCTAAAGTCACATGATCCCACGCGGCGGTTAGCCCCTCAGCCCATGACATCATCACTGCAGAATACATAGCGATAATGCCGATGGTACCGGCCAGCGCGGGAACAAGATCCTCAATTTCAAAACGGAAGTCACGGCCAGGCAGGTTCAAGCCCCAACGGCGCGGACGCATAATTTGTAGTTCGTGATTCAGGTAGTCAGCCCGGGAGGCAAATGAAGAAGCCGGCTTGTGCTTCTTTTGATATTCGCTCTTTTCATCGTGACTCACACTGCGGTCTTGAGCATGTGTTGCCATAATTTCCTCGTCTACAGAAAGCAAAAGCTTTCGAAACAGCGACTTAGCCAGTCTTGGTTTATTTTTAACGCTGGCCTTGTGGCCGTGTTCTGTTTCGTTATCAGCATGCTAACAACAGGGTGATTCCCGAATGTTGACTTAGATCATTACCGTGTAATTTTTTTACGTGCTACGCCGGTGTTTACCGAGATTCTAGACCCATTATCGCGTTCACAATCCGACTAAAGTCGCTATTTTGTAATTTAATTACCAATAAGGGCGGTAAATATGTGCCACAAAACAGCAAGATAACGGCGTTATTGTGTGGCGTTTCGTCGGGTTTGTTGTGAGCGCATGTTAACAAATAAAGACAGCAAACGTTTGTTCGCTGTAGTGAATAAAAAAGATAGGTTATAGTCGAGGTGTTGTCTTCTAAAAATGGATTTTCATGTTGCGATGCTTATGTTTGTTTCCCGTTGAGTCTCGAATGCTTGTTTCTGTTAGTCGTCGACTTGCAATGATGCTTCTGTTTTTACTGTCATTCGCGACGGCGCAGGCGGCAGAAATAGCGGACGTAAGTGCCTCTATCGAGCGTGGAAATTATCAGCAAGCTCTGAAGTTGTCAGCGGCGTTACTGGCGCAGCAAGGCGATCAAAAGCTTGTGTCACCTCAGCGCGCCGAACTCTGGCGCTTACAGGGCATCAGCTATCTCTATCTTAATCAGCGTGCCGAAGCTTATCGTGCCTATCAAAACGCGTTAGCTTTGAACTCACTGTCAGAAGCCAGCGAAGCGGATGCACTTGCTGCCGTGATCCGTTTGGCCTATCGGGTCAAGCAATATGATGAGGTGTTAAATTATGCGCGCCAACTCAGTGAGCACCATCATTTATCCCCCTCTTCAGGCCGTCTTGCGATGCAGGCTGCTTATTCTTTGTCGCGATTTGATGTGGCGATTGATTATGCCAACCAGCTTCAAGAACTCGACGCACTTGATGCCTTTGTATTGCAAACAAAGGCGCTGAGTGAAATGGCGTTGTCGCGTTATGGTGCCGCGGCGGCGACGTTTGATCAGTTCGTGAATGCGGCTGATGTGGCGCCCAAGTGGCTCGAGCAAGCCGCGCGTGCGCATGTTAAAGCGGGGACGCATCGCACTGCTCGGCAATATTTAGCAAGGGCCAGGGCGGATATTGCGCTATACCGAGCGATTGCTGTTTCTCGACTTGATTCCAACGAGGCTGAGCAGGCGTTATTGTACTGGCAGCAGGGGCTACAGCAGCTTGACCGTGTAGCAACGCGTGATGAGCAGTTATTTATGGTGCAATGTCTGATCAAAAATAACCAGCGTGTAGCGGCTCTGAATCGAATTAGTGAAGTGAATTTAACCCAGCCGGATAAACAGACGTTGAAGTTGCAGGTAATGCTGGCTTATCAATTAGGCCATTGGAAAGAGGTCATTGATACGGCGCAAGTGGCACTGTCTTATGGGTTGAAAGACGATAAGATGCTTTGGCAGTGGCTGGCCATTAGTGCGATTAAAGCGGGCGACTACACGCTTGCTGACTATGCGCTTGACCAATGGCAAAGCAAGGATCCGTCTGAGCTTGTCGATCGCTGGCGAGACACGCTTGAACTGCTTAAAGCAAAACGTGCAACACGGCGTGACAGTCGCACCTCGTAATCCGATCTAGCAGATGTCTATTATTGAGTACAATACTGTCTTCTAATAGAAAAGAAACGCCTTTTTGTTCACAGTTTTGTCACCTGTGTTTTGTCGCAAAAATAAAATCAATTGCATCTTTATCCTCTTTTATCCTCCTTTTTATTTTGTCTTTATCAATAAAAACAATCTTTTTTCTTGCGTTTGCCTCTACACTTATTGTGGTTGAGGACTCAGGCATCGCGGGTAGTCGCCCAGATACTGAGTGTTCATTTTTTCAGCATTAAATATTGTATTTGACTTTTTATGCAGTAATAGTGACTATAATAAAACAGATTTAAAGGTTAACAAAATGTTGCTCCTTAAGAGAAGGGGTGATATTTTCAATTGATAAACTCAATACAATAATTATCACGGATGATAGGAGTTAGCGCATGACGGATGCAGTAGCGCTACAGGTTAAGTCACTTAAAAAAAGCTTTGGGCAGCATCAAGTGCTCAAAGGCATTTCACTCGATGCCCACCGCGGCGACGTCATCTCGATTATCGGGTCTTCCGGGTCTGGTAAAAGTACCTTTTTGCGCTGTATTAACTTACTTGAAACCCCTACTGGCGGTGAAATTTGGGTCAATGGTGAATTGATCAAAATGAAAAATAACCGTGCAGGCGATCCGGTGCCCGTCAGCGATAAACAAGTACAGCGCATTCGCTCTCGTCTGGCGATGGTGTTTCAGGGGTTCAATCTATGGTCGCACATGACCGTGCTGCAAAATGTGATTGAAGCGCCAGTGCATGTGCTCGGCGTGCCCAAAGCAAAAGCGATTGAAGATGCTGAAGCCTTTCTCCATCGGGTTGGCTTATACGAGCGCCGTGACTACTATCCCGGCCACTTGTCAGGCGGCCAGCAGCAGCGTGCTGCCATTGCACGAGCGCTTGCCGTCGAGCCAGAAGTACTCCTGTTTGATGAGCCAACCTCCGCGCTTGACCCCGAGTTAGTGGGGGAAGTGTTGGGCGTGATGCGTTCACTGGCCGAGGAAGGGCGCACCATGTTGGTGGTAACCCATGAAATGAGTTTTGCGCGTGATGTCTCTAATCATGTGATGTTCTTGCATCAAGGATTAGTGGAAGAGCAGGGCAACCCGAAAGAACTGTTTGATGCACCTGACTCTGAGCGTCTGCAGCAATTTATATCGTCAATATACTGATTAATTAAATATAATTATCAATAGCATAACCATGCAATAGGGCCTTTGCCCACACAACATCGTTAAACGACAGGAGAAAGGAAGATGAAAAAATGGCTAGTTGCCGCCGCCGTGATGGCCGCAGTTGGGTCAACCTCCGTTGCAGCCAAGGATTGGAAGGTCGTACGTTTTGGTATTGAAGGCGCCTACCCTCCTTTTAGCTGGACCACAAACGAAGGTGATCTCAAAGGTTTTGATGTCGATATGGCCAATGCGCTGTGTGAGGAAATGCAGGCCAAGTGTAAGATCGTCGCGCAAGATTGGGATGGGATCATTCCGTCACTGCTGGCGCGTAAATACGATGCCATTATCGCGGCGATGTCGATCACAGAAGAGCGTAAAAGAAAGGTAGATTTTACCAATAAATACGCGTTAATCCCGAACAAGTTTGTGGCCGAAAAGGGCACGGATCTCACCTTCACCAAAGAAGGACTCGACGGGGTGAAAATTGGTGTACAGCGTGCAACCACACACGACAAATATCTTACCGACAACTATGGCGACGCGGTTGATATCGTCCGTTACGGTACGTTTGATGAGGCCTATCTTGATCTAAAAGCGGGTCGTATTGAATCTATTTTGGGTGATGCTTCCGCTTTGCAGCAAGGGCTTCTCGATAAAGAGGGTGGCGATGAATTTGAATTTATCGGTCCTTCTTTGACTGACCCTGAGTGGTTTGGCGAGGGCTTTGGGATTGCGACACGCAAACAAGACAAAGCGCTGACTGAGAAACTTAATCAAGCAATTGATTCATTACGTGAAAAAGGCGTGTATGACGAGATTGCTGCCAAATACTTCGACTACGACGTTTACGGCGAGTAAAAGGCAGGCGGGCAGCATGAAAGTGCTGCCCGAATCATATGATTGATTTGAAAGGTTACGAGTGGTCCCTGCTTGAAGGCGCATGGGTGACCCTTCAGGTTGCGCTATTATCACTGGGCTTGGCCATGTTACTCGGGATGCTCGGGGCGCTTGCCAAATTATCTAAATTGGGTTGGTTGCGTGGCATTGCGACCGTTTATACCACGGTGATTCGTGGGATCCCTGATTTGGTACTGATGATGCTGATTTTTTACGGCGGTCAAATGCTGCTCAATAACAGCTTATATGGCATGAATGAATGGCTCAATGAGTACATGGCAGGACAAAATCCCGATCATGACTGGACTGCCTATTTACCCGACTATATCGACGTTAGCCCGTTTATCGCCGGGATCCTAACCATTGGTTTTATTTTTGGTGCTTACATGGCTGAAACCTTTCGGGGGGCCATCATGGCGGTCGACGCCGGCGAGATGGAAGCCGCGCGCGCCTATGGTATGAGCAGTAGTTTGGCGTTTCGCCGCATCTTGTTGCCACAAATGATCCGCCATGCGCTGCCAGGATTTGGTAACAACTGGTTGGTACTGTTAAAAACCACCGCGCTGGTGTCCATTATTGGCTTGGATGACATGGTGCGTAAAGGCGCGTTGGCAGCCGGCTCGACCCAAATGCCATTTACGTTTTACTTTACCGTCGCGCTTATTTTCTTGCTCTTTACCAGCATCTCGACCACCGGGCTGCGTTGGATGGAGCGTCGCTTTAGTATTCATACGCGGTAGGTGACTATGGATTTTTCACTTGTACTCGAAACCTGGCCGATTTATCTCGATGGCCTTTGGACGACCGTATGGCTGGTGGCCTCCGCGTTAGTGATTGGTTTGCTGGTGGCCGTGCCTGTCGCCGTGGCGCGCAATGCACAGTTTCCGCTTTGGCGTTACCCTGCGTGGGCGTTTATTTACTTTTTTCGGGGGACGCCGCTACTGATCCAACTGTATTTGATTTACTACGGCCTAAGCCAAGTGGTAAACGTTGAAGATTCGTTGTGGCAACATGCATGGTTTTGTGCGCTCGTCGCGTTCGTCCTCAACACTGCAGCGTATACCGCTGAAATTATTCGTGGCGCGATCAATGGCTTGCCCAAAGGAGAAGTGGAAGCGGCGATTGCCTATGGCATGAGCCCGTATAAAGCCTTTTCGCGGATCATTCTGCCCAGTGCGATGCGCCGTGCTTTACCGGCATACAGTAACGAAGTGGTATTTATGCTTCACGGCTCGGCCGTCGCCGGCATTATCACCATTGTTGATCTCACTGGGGCGGCTCGGATTGTGAATTCGCGTTATTATGCGCCCTTTGAATCTTTTTTGACCGCGGGTGTGTTCTATATGGCGCTGACATTTAGCATCCTATGGATGTTCCGCTTAGCAGAGCGTCGCTTTTTACGTCATATGCGGCCCTTGAGCTAGCTGTTATAGGCATATCGCAAAATGACAAACGCCGCAGCATAGCCATGCTGCGGCGTAATAATATTAAGCGGCGTCTTAAGCGATATTGTTAAGCGCGCTTGCGCGGCCAATTCGAGGGCTTATTTAAAGGTGGCCCAAATTGGCGCGTGATCGGAGGGTTTTTCAATGCCGCGCAGCTCGTAATCAATCCCCGCATCAATACAGCGGCTGGCAAGATCTTGGGTGGCTAACACCACATCAATGCGTAAGCCACGGTTATCATCAAAACCGCGCGAACGGTAGTCAAACCACGAGAACTGATCATTCACCGCTGGATGTAGGGTGCGGAAGGTATCCACGAAGCCCCAATTTATCAACGTCTCTAACCACTCACGCTCTTCAGGTAAGAAAGAGCACTTACCGGTGCGTAGCCATCGCTTGGCATTGTGATCGCCAATACCAATATCGTCGTCTTTAGGGCTGATGTTGATATCGCCCATGACCACCAGGTGTTCGCTGGGATCACGACCCTCTAAATAGGTCATCAAATCTTGGTAGAATTTACGTTTGGCAGGAAATTTGGTTTCGTGGCTACGGTTTTCCCCTTGGGGAAAGTAACCATTGAGAACGGTGACAGGTTGGCCATTTTCGCCTTCAAACGTGGCCATAATCATACGGCGTTGGGCGTCTTCATCATCGGTTGGAAACCCTTTTTGTACGCTGATTGGCGACTTTTTGCATAGCATCGCCACACCATAGTGCGCTTTTTGGCCATGAAAGTGTACTTCATAGCCCATGGCTTCGACATCGGCGAGTGGAAAGGCATCATCATGCACCTTGGTTTCTTGCAACCCGATCACGTCAGGCTGGTGTTTTTCAATTAAGGCTTGCAGTTGATGTAAACGCGCTCGAATACCGTTGATATTAAAAGAGATGATTTTCACGTGTGAGGCTGCCTTTGTTGTCTTATTGATAGTAAGACACTTTACCAGCTTCGTTCAATGAACGGAAAGGCGGCCTCAATGCAATGCTCGGCGTATGGTGACGAGGATGCGTGGTACGTAATGGGGGGAGATTAGCTTGCGATCGAAAAGGCGCCTAAGCACTCACCTTGACTAAAAATCGCGCCTTCTTGGGTGCAGGGGTCAAAACGCAGGGTAGGTTGAGACAAAACAGGAAGACGATGAAGCAAATGCTTGAGGATAATATCCCCGTTAAACTGATGGATCACGACCTGCCAGTTGGCAAGATTAGGAAGAGCAAAATTAACTATCAATGGCGTTCCTTACTGATTTAAATGTGGTTGATGGTGTTTGTGGTTGTGTTTGCGCACGGCGCAAATGATACCAGTGACGCAGTCTGCCGTTTGTTGCAGCCATATTGGATCTCCATATATTTAACAGATCGTGGTGCTTTACAGTTTGTGCTGCTTAATAAGTCAGCACGTTGTCAGTCAAGCTATTACCACAAGTAAAGTGATACCAGCGCATCGGTTTTTGCAAATAAACAGCGTTCACAAATAAACAGCGTGGTAGCAAATAAAGTGTTCAAGTTAACGGGTTATCAATGTAGGAAAAAAGCGAAAGTGGAATACTGCAGAGAGTCTATGCGGGAAATAGCGTGGTCTGTCTCGACTTTGACTTGATGTCTTTTGATGCTCCGTATCTAGAGCTTTGGCCACACTACAGCATTTTTTTACGATGTAAAGGGTTTTAACCAATAATTTCTTGGTATTGACGACTATCAACGCGGCACATCAGCACCGCGTTAATGATTCTAGCGCTCGCTTATCCTATCGCCAGCTTTGTCTCGGCATAGCGTAGCTTTTTCTTTCTTGGGCTGGCTAAAAAGTAAGCCAAAGTTAGCGGACCCAGTCGGCCAGCAAACATCATAAAAATGATAATAAACTCACCCACATCAGATAATGACCCAGTGAGTCCTCGTGAAAGGCCTACCGTTCCTAATGCGGACACGGCTTCAAACACCACATCCGTCATTTCTGCGCTTTCACTCAACAACAAGCAAAAAATAGCGAACCAAGTCATCCCTATCGAGATAAGAGACAGAGCTAACGCTTTACTGACGGTGTCTCTGGCTATTTCACGTTTATAGACGTAAATCGCTTCATCACGACGTAAAAATGCATATGTTGCCAAAACAAGTACCATAAAGGTGACGACTTTTATGCCACTAGCGGTACTTAGCGATCCTCCTCCAATAAACATTAGCACCAAGATAATGGCGGTGGTTGCATCCTCGAGCTGATCAATAGCCAATGTATTAAAGCCAGCAGTACGCGGTGTTACTGCTTGAAACCACGAAGCAAGCCATTTTCCAGATTCACTCAAGGGAGCCAGTGTATTGGGGTTGTCGTATTCAATGAGGTAAATGGCAATTAACGCTACACCATTAATTAAACATGTCCCTATGATCATCATTTTGCTGTACACCGTGAGCTTTGACCAACGCCGATGACGCCGCAAGTCGATCCATACGGTAAAGCCTAAGCCCCCGATAATAAAGAGCGCAGTAATGGTCAGATTGACTGTAATATCATCGACATATGGCATTAGGCTATCGGCGCTGAGGGCAAACCCTGCATTATTAAATGCACTAATGGTGTAAAAAAAGCCGTGGAATAAGCTGTCACTCCAACCTAGCTCGCCCTGCCAGCGCAGTGTGAGTATTGCCATCCCAATCACTTCAACCAGTAGCGCGAAAACAAGTACCGACTTAGCTGTTGACGTTAACGTTGAGGCATCTGTCTGATTGAACGCTTCACGCGCGACGGTTCGTTGTAAAAAACCTATCCGTCCGCCCAACGCAATTAACGTCACAATGGCAAAGGTCATTAAACCCAGCCCACCACACTGGATAAGCAGTGCAATCACCGTTTGCCCAAACATAGTGAACTGGGTACCTGTATCAACAACAACAAGCCCAGTGACTGTCACTGCTGAGGTTGCTGTAAATAGGCTTTGAATCCAAGAGATAGGCGCAGTCGTTGCGAAAGGCAATTTTAAAAGACATGTTCCTAATAGAATCAACAATGCAAAGCTACCACTTAGAATCAGCGGTGGTGCACCTAACAGTTTCTTACCCGCTTTCGGTTTACGCTCTACGGGGCTAACAGAGGGATGCCATAACACCATGTCACACTAACCTCGGGGCAATATATTTCAGTTCGGCTCGGGTTCCACACAAAAGTAATTGATCGCCTTTACGCAATTCAAAGCCTGTATCTAACCCCGTGATTACCTCTTGACCGCGCTTAACCAGCAATGGCGTGATGCTGGTCCGCGCATCGCCAAGTGCATGTGCAATTGTCCTATCATGAAGTTTGGGTTTTATTTCAATTTCTACAACGTACAAGCCATGACCAATGGCAAGATAATTATTAACCATTGGATAGTTTAAAGACTGGGCAACACGTATGCCCATTTCTTCTTCAGGATGAATAATACGAGACACGCCCAATTTAGAGACAATCGTATGGTGCGCTTTGGTACTGGCTTTAACCCAAATCTCTTTGACACCTAGGTTCTTTAACGCAAGCGTACACAAGAGACTGGATTGCATATCTTCTCCAATCGCGACAAGCACAGCATCACTATTTGCTAAATCAAGTTCGCGTAGTGCATTTTCGTCTGTGGAGTCACAAATAACCGCTTGGGTCAAATCTTCCACATATTGCTCAACCATTTTAGAATCTTTATCGACACCGGTAACGGTATGACCAAGGTGAATAAGCTCGAGGCTCGCTGCGATACCAAAACGACCTAACCCAATGACAGTAAAATGTGCCATAGCATGATAACCTTATTATATTTTCCAAAAATGGGGTAATAACATAGCTAGAACCGTAAAGTACTCTAGCCGACCAAGAATCATTGCCAAATTAAGCAACCATATCCCAATATCACTTACAGGCTGGAAATTGCTACCTACATCACCAAAACCAGGGCCTAATACATTAATACAAGCGACAACAGCAGTGAACGATGTCCAAAAATCAAGCCCAGTCATCATCATTAAAATCGTAAACACAACCGTGGTTAATACTACCAATGACATAAACGCCATAATGGCATTGGTAACATCAGACGACACGGCCTTATTTTGGTATCGAATTGGGATCACTGCACGCGGATGTGAAAGCTGTTGGATTTCACGACGTATCACTTTAAATGTGATGATATCTCGAATGATTTTATTACCACCTGCTGTTGAGCCAGAGCAGCCGCCAAGATAAGCACAGAAAACTAAAAACAATGCAGTTGCGGCCGGCCACGCACCTAAATCAGCAGCACCGTAACCAGTACTGGTAATAAAAGACACGACATGGAAAAGTGCAAAGCTTACCGAGGATGCCAATGATGGGTAAGTTTCGGTTTTATAGAGATAGAGGCCTAACACACTCCCCAAAAAAAGAACAATGAGTACGAATATTCTGGCTTCTTCGTCTTGAATGTATAACTTCACGCCTTTTGCACCGCGCTGAAAAACACGAAAATGCAAACCAAAGTTGATAGCCCCTAACAGCATAAAAACATTCGCAATCATTAAAATGCTATGGCTTTCAAAGTACCACATGCTAGCATCATGCGTTGAAAAGCCACCGGTAGAGACGGTTGTAAAGCTGTGGCCTATGGCGTCAAAGAGAGACATGCCTGAGACGTAATAAGAAAGAGCGCATAATGCCGTAATAGATAAATAGACTCCCCATAGATAATGGGCGGTTTTTGTTATCCGAGGAGAAAGCTTGTCGTCTTTTATTGGGCCAGGTGTTTCTGCTTTAAGGAGACGCATTCCGCCGACATTGAGCATCGGCAAGACCGCCACAACAAAAATAACAACACCGAGCCCACCCATCCATTGTAGAAATTGACGATACATTAAAAAAGAAGGCGGCATTGCGTCTAGGCCTGATAAAATCGTAGCACCTGTTGTGGTTAATGCACTGATAGATTCAAACACCGCATCAGTAAAGTTAACGCCGGTCACTGAATAAATGGGTAATGCACCGAGAATACCAGTGACAACCCAAGTCAAGGTTGCGAAAATAAGTGCTTCTCTAAATGCTACATTATCTAGTGTTTCTCTTCTGAAGAAGAATGAGATCAAAAACGACACAAACAATATTGCGGTGGCTGGGCCAAAAAAAAGTTTAGATATATGATCGTTAAATAAAAAAAGCGACAACAGGCCAAAGACAAACTGGACAATGCCCATCCATAGAATGGGCATCGATAATAAACGAACGGTGCTTTTAGGGTTAATCATGGTCATCCTCGTTAACACAAAGGCGATAACCAATGCCAGGTTCCGTTTTTATTATGTTGTGTTGACTTGCGTCCTCACATATCTTTTTTCTTATCTGACTGACTAAAACACGCAGATAATGGTTGTCTTGCCTGTGTGTCTCACCCCAAATTGAGATGAGAAGGTCATCTTGTTTTACTAAACAGCCGTTTCCTTCCATCAGTATTTTCATGAAATGAAACTCTTTCTTCGTTAACGAGACTAAACGAGAGTGATACCAAAATTGATGGCTTGACAAAGATAGACTTAACTCACCACACTGAATGAGGTCCTCGGTTTTCTTTGAAGGCGCGATTAAATCTCTAACGAGCACTTTTATTCTTACAATGAGCTCTTTCACGCCAAATGGCTTGCTTATATAATCATTTGCACCGGCTTCGAGTAACGTAATTTTCTCTTCTTCCTGATCGCGTGCGGTGAGAATAATAACCGGTGTTGTATGTCCTTTTTCTCGAATGTGATTGAGTAAAGAAATACCTTCGCCGTCGGGTAAGCCTAAATCCAGCACAATCACATCGGGGGACTGATGCTGAATAACACTTAATGCACTCTCTAATGAATATGCACCGAGATAATCAAACCCTTCTGCATTCAGTGATATTCGTACAAATGTATGGATTTGTTTTTCATCATCAACCAATAATACGCGGTATGCCATCATTACTCTCCACCATCCACAGGCAAACGAATTCTCATTAAACAGCCTATTTCTGAGTGTGCTAACTCAATCCTGCCCTGATGTGCACGTATAACTCCATTAGCAACCGCCAGCCCCAGCCCTGATCCACTGTCGCTTTTTTTATCCTCGTGCGTTGTATAAAAAAGATCAAATATCTTATGTGCATGTTTTAGGGGGATCCCTTCACCCTGATCTTTTATATCGATGTATATATTGTTTGATTGACTATATACATGGATAGTCACAATGGTGTTTGCCGGAGAATATCTTAAGGCGTTATCAATAATATTAAACAGGGCCTGTTCTATTAGTGCACGGCTAACCGGCACAGTAGGAGATTCAGTGCTGGTGATTTTTACTCGTTCAGGCTCATGACACCGAGAGACAGAAACATTGATAACATCGATGATGTTTTCAGCGTTTTTATTGATCACTAAGCTATACCCAATTAACTTGAAGATGCATGATTGAACATCTGAAAGTTATCGTTAATACGAGACGTCAAAGACCCTGCGATCTCAGGAAGAGTCACAGTA
>NZ_MUFR01000029.1:0-44181 GCF_001996185.1 Salinivibrio costicola subsp. alcaliphilus | reverse complement strand
AGCAACGCCCTTGCGAGTCGGATTATCTTCCCCTCAGTCGGGGCGATTCAGGTTTCTTTCAACCTGACGGGTTTGCCAGCTTCGCTGGGCAAACAAAAAGCGGCTGCGTTATTCACAACCGCCTTTGCTGTCACGTTCGGTAATTAATGCAGACCACCGAGATAGCTCGACAGCGCATCAATTTCCTCGTCAGTGAGCTTGGCAGCCACCGATCGCATCATGTTATTCATATCATTATGACGTTCCTCTGCACGGAACATCTTCAACTGACTCGCCAAGTAGTTTGCGGGCTGGCCAGAAATTTTCGGGAAACCAGAAGAGGGAGTGCCATTACCGCGTGGACCGTGACAAGCGACACACGCCGCAATGCCTCGCTCTGCATCGCCCGCCATATAGAGTTGACGGCCAATTTCAACCGCGCCTTCGGGGGTTGTGCCAGGCTTGGGCGTGAGCGTTGCGTAATAAGCAGCCAGGTCAGCCATATCCTGCTCCGATAAAGGAGCCACCATGCCAGCCATCACCGCGTTGTATCGCCCTTGCTCACCGCCGCTTTGCGCGCCAAGCTTAAATTCCTTCAACTGCTTTTCAATGTAGTTGGCGTGCTGACCCGCCAAGTTTGGGTAATCAGGCAAAACACTGTTACCGTCAGCACCGTGACAGGCGGCACAGGTATTGGATTTGGCTTTGCCCGCTTCAGCATCTCCTTGGGCCCAGACTGAAGTGCTGGCCAGGAGAGTCAATATTAGCGCTAATTTCTTCATGACATTCCGTTTATAATTATCAAGCTTCCAGTACCACTACTTAGTTACCGTCATGGTACAATTACCGATCAAAAACCGAGCACGGTTATTTTACACAAATTCACACAAAAGTAATCAGTCTACTACACCAAGACGAGACGGAGTTAACAGTGGAGCAATCACTTAATTACCGTAACACCCAGTTTGTTACTAGCGCACCAGACATCCGCCATCTTCCTGATAATACAGGAATCGAAATCGCTTTTGCTGGCCGCTCAAACGCCGGTAAATCTAGCTCCCTTAACCGTCTATGTGACCAAAAGAGCCTAGCGAAAACCAGTAAAACCCCCGGTCGGACACAATTGATTAACCTATTTAAGGTGGACGAGGGTTGCCATATTGTCGACCTCCCTGGCTATGGTTATGCCCAAGTCCCTCTAGAAATGAAAGAGAAATGGCAGCGATCGCTGGGAGAATATTTACAAAAACGTGATCAACTTGGCGGATTAGTGGTGTTGATGGACATTCGCCACCCGATGAAAGACTTGGATCAGCAGCTGATTTATTGGGCCGTTGAGTCAAAATTGCCCGTTTTAGTGTTACTGACCAAAGCGGACAAGCTTAAAACCGGTGCACGTAAACAGCAATTGATGAAGATTCGAGAAGCGTCACTGGCATTTTGCGGCGATGTCGAGGTCGAATTGTATTCGTCACTCAAGGGCATTGGCGTGGATAAATTACGTCAAAAACTGGATGCCTGGTATCACACCACGCCGCCATTGCTTGCCGAAGAGCAACCACTGCCTAGCGAGTAATCGCCTTTTATCGGCGTAAGGGACGCACAACGTCTTCCCTCACGGATCTGGCGCTAAAAGACGAAAGCTAAAAAAAAGCCGACCCTCATCGAGGGTCGGCGAATCTTTGTGCGTGCGTGATCTGAATCAGACCCTGTAAACACATAAAGAACAAGAAGCTGTGCGTATTATAACCAGGTTTCCCAACAAAATTAAAGTAATTGCTCTAATTTTTTGGAATACAGGATCAACACAGCTGAAAATAGTTAAAAAGGCAGTGGCAGGGCTGCTCGCGTCGCGGCATATCAACCAATAAAAAAAGCCCCAGTCAGTATCCTGACTGGGGCTGCTGAATCAGCCAAATCCAATAACGTGAAACAAAAGGTCTGAAAGATAGAACATCTTACCTCTGTACCCTACGCTGATAACTGTATATCAATCACCCAGCCTTGAAAAGTATATTACGTAATTTTTTTTCATAAAAATACACAAAAAAGAACGAAAACCACCATAGATCAGTTGGATACTAAACAAAAAAAAGCCGAATTCGCATTCGGCTCTTTATACTAAAAGGTCGATATATAGATAAAAACCGTAAACTTAGTGGGCTTCTCCCCAGTTATCGCCAAATCCTGCCTCAGCGATTAAGGGCACATCAAGTACAGCCGCCGACTCCATCAATTTTCGTACTTGGCTTTCAACTTTGGACATAGATGACGTTTTTACTTCCAACACCAGCTCATCGTGAACTTGCATCACCAGACGCGCGTCATTCGCGGCGTTGGCCTGAATCCACTGATCAACCAATATCATTGCACGCTTAATAATATCGGCGGCGGTACCTTGCATCGGCGCGTTGATAGCCGCACGTTCGGCTCCTTTGCGACGCATGCCATTGCGTGATTTTATTTCAGGTAAGTACAAACGACGGCCAAAGATAGTCTCCACATAACCTTTTTCTGCGGCTTGCTCACGGGTGCTATCCATATATGCTTTCACGCCTGGATAACGATCGAAGTAGGTGTCCATGTAGGTTTGCGCTTCATGGCGACCAATACCAAGCTGGCGTGAGAGGCCAAAGGCACTCATACCATAAATCAAACCAAAGTTGATCGCTTTGGCGCGGCGACGCTGCTCATTGGTGACCTCATCAAGACTCACCCCCATCACTTCGGCCGCCGTGGCCACGTGAATATCTTTGCCCTCACGGAACGCTTCTAACAAGGCTTTATCACCGGATAGGTGCGCCATAATCCGCAATTCGATCTGCGAGTAATCCACCGCTAAAATCGTATGATCCGGTTCCGCGGTGAAGGCTTCACGAATACGGCGACCCTGCTCGTTCCGAATCGGGATATTCTGTAAGTTTGGATCGGTTGACGATAAACGCCCAGTGGCTGTGACCGCTTGATGATACGAGGTATGCACGCGGCCCGTTTGTGCATTGATCATGCGTGGCAGTTTATCCGTGTAGGTTGATTTGAGTTTCGCAAGGCCACGATACTCCAAGATACGCGCAGGCAACGGGTAATCGAGCGAGAGCTCTTGCAGCACTTCTTCATTGGTCGACGGGCTACCTGACGGGGTTTTCTTGACCACAGGCAGACCCATCTTCTCAAATAAAATCGCCTGTAATTGCTTCGGCGAGCTTAAGTTAAACTCTTCGCCGGCAATCTCAAACGCTTCACGCTCAAGCTCAATCAAACGGGTATGCAGCGCTTCTGATTGCGTCGCCAGCTTGTCTTTGTCAATTAATACACCATGACGTTCCATGCGCGATAGCACACTGACCAGTGGCATTTCATAAAACTCAAAAATGGTTTTTAACTTTTCATCACTGGTGACTCGTCCAATCAAATACTGATGTAAACGTAGGGTAATATCCGCATCTTCCGCGGCATAGGGTGCGGCCTGTTCCAACGGGATCTGATTGAAGGTGAGCTGCTTTTTTCCTTTACCCGCAATTTCTTCAAAGCTAATGCAGGTATGCTGTAAGTAACGCTCAGCGAGACTGTCCATGTCATGACGCCCCGCGACACTGTTGTAAACGTACGACTCCAGCATGGTGTCGTAGGCTATCCCTTTTAATGTGATCCCGTGGCGCGCAAAGACACTGGCATCATACTTTAGGTTTTGGCCGACTTTCGCCGCCGAGGGATCTTCCAACCAAGGGCGCAATACAGTGATCACATCTTCCAGTGATAGCTGCTCAGGCGCTTCGAGATAATCATGGGCCACCGGTACATAAGCCGCTTCGCCCGGCGCCACCGCAAATGAAATACCAACCAGGTTGGCTTCCATATAGTTAAGGCTATCGGTTTCCGTATCCACCGCCACCACGTCAGCTTGACGAATTTTCTCTAACCATGTTTCCAGTGACTCGCGCGTGAGTACGGTTTGATAATGATCACGATCGATACTGACTGCCTGCGATAAAGGCTCATCAGAGGTTGATTCCTCTGGCGCATCTCCCTCGTCGAGCTCTTTTAGCCAACGACGGAACTGTAAATCGCGATACATGGCCACCAAGGTGTCATTATCAGGTGCTTGCTTAATCAGTTGTTGCGGGGTGAAATCAAGCGCCACATCTAATTTGATAGTAGCCAACTGATAGGAAAGATAGGCGCCCTCTTTATTGTCCGTTAGCTTTTTTGCCATGCTCTTGGCGCCGCGGAAGCTCAGCTCAGCAATTTTATCCAGATTGGCGTAGATATCATCCAAGCCGCCGAGGTTGGCAATCAACGCCGTCGCAGTTTTATCGCCCACCCCCGGCACACCAGGAATGTTATCGACTTTATCCCCCATCAGCGCGAGATAATCAATAATATGCTCAGGACCAAAGCCATACTTATCACGCACCGCATCCGGGTCCATCACCACATTAGTCATGGTGTTGATTAAGGTGACATGCTCGTCCACTAATTGAGCCATATCTTTGTCGCCGGTGCTGATCAGTACCGGCATTCCGGCTTGTGAGGCCTGAGTGGCCAGTGTGCCGATAACGTCATCGGCTTCGACCCCCTCTACCGCAAGTAAAGGCAACCCCATTGCTTTAATGATCTTATGCAGGGGGGCTATTTGCCCACGTAAATCATCTGGCATCGGTGGACGATTCGCTTTGTACTGTTCGTACATGTCATCGCGGAACGTCTTCCCTTTGGCATCAAAAATCACCGCGACATGAGAATGCGGGTATTGGCGCAATAAACTGCGCAGCATATTCACCACACCATAGACCGCACCCGTCGGCTCACCTTCACTATTGGTGAGGCTGGGTGACGCATGGTAAGCCCGGTAAAGATAAGAGGATCCATCCACCAGGATGAGGGGGTTATCGGGAAGAGTTGCCATATCAGTATCTTGATTGCCAGTTAAACACGTTAGTCGTTAAGCATGCCACGAGTCGTGACCCCTGTTAACCATGGTTTTTCCCATCGCGTCGTCTATCTGTGGATAACTTTGTTGGTAAATATTTTATAGGGTTTTTGGCTTGTCTAAATAGAGAAGAAAAATAAATTTTTAACCTTTAATAATCAAACAGATAAATAAAAACAAAGGATCCTGATCTTGATCGAACAAGGATCTTGTGGTGTGGAAAAAGAAATCGCTATGGGTCTCAAGGTTGCAGAGAAAGTCATCATAAACTGCGGAGATAATCACCAATTTCATTGCCGAAGTTCGCTAAGCTTTCGCCTAACCCAGTACCAATGCGACACTGATAAACGTAGCCTATATTAGCGTCGTTGATCGTTGTGCATTGCCCACACTGATTGCGATATTTTTAATCTCGATACAAGGAGAGCGTGATGAAAAAGGTGGCTGTGATCTTATCTGGCTGCGGCGTGTTTGACGGCGCAGAGATCCAAGAGACCGTATTGTCGCTGCTAGCACTAGAACAAAACAATGCGCAATGGCAGTGTTTCGCACCAGATATCGATCAGCACCATGTGATCGATCATCGTACTGGTGAGCCGATGAACGAAACGCGCAATGTGCTCACCGAAGCCAGCCGTATTGTTCGTGGTGAGATTCTTCCGCTTACCGATTTAAACGTCGATGACTTCGACGCCTTACTGGTCCCCGGTGGCTTTGGTGCAGCCAAGAACTTGTCAGACTTTGCTTACAATGGCGATCCGGTGCAGGTACACCAAGATATGTTTGCGGTTTGCCAAGCTTTTATGCGTGCAGAAAAGCCCGCCGGTTATATGTGTATCGCACCAATCATGATCCCGCAGATCTATCCAAAAGGTGTAAAAGGCACCATTGGCAATGAACCTGATATCGCTGCCGCCTTTAATCGTATGGGGGGTGAACATATTGACTGCCCAGTATCGGATTATGTGCTGGATCAGCGCCATCATCTGCTATCCACACCGGCCTATATGCTAGCAACGTCTGTTTCGGACGCAGCTAGTGGTATCAATCGGATGGTGAAAAAACTGGTTGAGCTCGCCTAAGCAAATAATAACGGGAAAAAGAAAGACACAAAGAAAAAAGCGACGCCGAGGTGGGCGTCGCTGTAACAAGTGAGCGCAAAAACAAAGCTGTCTAGTAACAGTTTGCTGGCCCCAATACACTGGAAGCAATGTGAGCAATGTCGTGCCTTCAACGCCTAGCTTGTGGGCTTTGCCCTGAAGACAAGTTAACAATAACCATTCTCATTACCATTTTCAACACTTAGTTGATAATCTTTTTCATTTATTGATCTTGTGCTCAGACTCATTCGCTGTCATCAAACTGTTATTGCACCCACCGCCATCACGCCAACACTCCTGGTTCGAAAAGCCAGCGCCCAAAAAGAAAAAAGCGACATCCCGAAAGATGTCGCCTAGCAAAAAACGGACTAACTTAATCACTGTTTGATAAGCGCCCCGCTAATACACTGGAAGCAATGTGAGCAATGTCGTGCCTTCAGGAACGTCGTGTCATGTCCCTGAGCGCAAGTTAATAATAACCATTCTCATTATCGTTAATCAAGAAGAAAATACGTTTATTTTTTATTCGCTGTACATTTATTGATCTGCTTCTCAAAATAAAGCCGGTAATCGGCAGGCTGACATAAAAAAGAGCCGCGATGCGACTCTTTATTCTGCGACTGACTAGGACGTTTGCTGCACCGCCCCCGACGGCGTCACCTGTGTGATTCGTCGAATAATCACATTGAGCAACACCCCGTACATAGGAATAAACAGCCCCAAACTAATAATCAGCTTAAAGGCGTAGTCGACCAGGGCAATTTCAACCCAGTGCTCCGCCATAAAGGCATCTTGGCTTTGGTAAAACGCAATCGCAAAAAAGGCGAGCGTGTCTGAGGCATTACCAAACAAGGTAGAACAACTCGGCGCCACCCACCATTGGCGCTGTTGGCGTAAGCGATTGAACACATGAATATCTAAAATCTGACCCAGTAGATAGGCCATAAAGCTGGCAATCGCAATCCGAGCCACCGTGAGATTAAACGTGCCCAGCTCCGCGAATCCTTGGTAACTGCCCTGATAAAACAAGACGGATAACACATAGGAAATCAGCAAAGCTGGCATCATCACGAATAAAATGATGCGACGCGCTAATCCAGGGCCATAAATTCTGACAGTCAGATCGGTAGCCAAGAAAATAAACGGAAAGGTAAATGCTCCCCAGGTGGTGTGGAAACCCCAAACGGTAAAAGGGATCTGCACCAAGTAATTACTGGAGGCAATAATGATAAGATGGAATATCACGAGGTAACTCAGCGCTTTACGCTGCTGAGCGAGAGAAAAGTGGCTCATAGTGCACCTTTTTGTTATTGGGGGCGAGGGAACCCAAAATACTTAGCTACCTATCAACAGGCAGCGCGAGGTGGCGAATTATACAGCAATCAATCGGCGGTGCCAGTGTAATTTAAAGAGGCGGATGACGTATCCACCAGCGCCGCAAGAAGGCTATCACTTCATCACCATCACTCTCCAATGGCTCCAACCATACGCTCTGGGTGTAATGGGCCGCTTTGAGCATCAGACGCGTGCCTTCAAAGTCAATTAGCCAGGTCATCATGTCGGCGTCTTGCTGACTTTCCAGTACTTGAGCTTGTAACACGTCAAGCAATGGCTGACAGATAACCTCGGCATTATCCGCATCCAGCTGTGGCTGAGAAAATGCCAAGGCACAGTCTGATTCAATCAAAGACCAATTACTCGGTACCATAACCGTACTCACTGATGCCAAGGTGATCGTCAATTAAATCTAAAAACGCATCGCCGAATTTTTCCAGTTTGCGCTGGCCGACGCCACTGACCGCCAACAGCTCAGCGTGTGAGGAAGGCAGCATCTCGGCCATTTCCATCAAGCTGGCATCGTTAAACACCACATACGGTGGAATATCTTCCTCATCGGCAATCGCTTTACGTAACTTACGCAACTTGGCAAATAGCTTTTTGTCGTAATGGCGCTGACTCAGCTTATTGGCTTTGGTGCGTGGGCTGAGGCCGATACGTGGTACCGCCAATTCAAGCGCCATTTCGCTACGCAATAGTGGCCGCGCTTGTTCAGTCAACTGCAACACCGAGCTGCGGGCAATGTTTTGCACCAGATAACCGCGGTGGATCAATTGGCGAATAATGCTCACCCAGTATTCATGACTCCACTCTCGCCCGATGCCATAGGTCGATAGCTTATCGTGACCATGATCTTTAATGCGCTGATTTTGCATACCGCGCAATACTTCCACCACATACCCGACCCCGAAGCTTTGGTTGACACGGTACACGCATGACAGCGCTTTTTGCGCTTGCTCAGTGCCATCGAAGTGAGTAGGTGGGTCGAGACAAATATCACAGTTGCCACACGGGGTTTGGCGGTTTTCGCCAAAGTAGTTCAGGAGCACTAAACGGCGACAGGTTTGCGCTTCGGCAAACGCGCCCATCGCAGTCAATTTATGGCTTTCGACCTGCTTTTGTGGCCCCTCGGGCTTTTCTTCCAAACAGCGATGAAGCCATCCCATGTCGGAGGGGTCGTACAACAACACCGCTTCAGCCGGTAGTCCGTCTCGTCCGGCACGGCCGGTTTCTTGATAGTAAGACTCAATATTGCGCGGCACATCGTAATGCACCACAAAGCGAACATTGGGCTTGTTAATCCCCATGCCAAATGCCACGGTTGCCACCACAATATTGACATCATCACGTTGGAACGCCTCTTGCACCGACCCGCGCGCCTCTGTGGTCATCCCTGCATGGTAAGCAGCGGCGAGCATATTGTTGTCGCACAGTTTTTGCGCGACCTGCTCTACTCGCTTGCGACTATTGCAATACACAATGCCCGACTGACCGCGTAGGCCAGTTAAAAAATGTACCAATTGCGCTAAGGGTTTATGCTTTTCTAATAGCGTGTAACGAATATTCGGGCGATCAAAGCTGCCCAGGTGCACCAGCGGATCGTTCAGGGTAAGGCGAGATAGAATGTCCTCGCGCGTGGTGGCATCCGCGGTCGCCGTCAGCGCCATCACCGGCACATCGGGGAAATGCTGTTTCAGCTGACCCAAAGAGGCATATTCGCGGCGAAAGTCATGCCCCCACTGGGAAATACAGTGCGCTTCATCCACCGCCACTAATCCAAGTTGCCAATCACTTAAGCGATGAAGAAAATCACGGCCCAGGGCACGCTCAGGCGACACGTACAGCAGTTTCACCTCGCCATGGTTTAAGGCGCGCAAAGTCTCCGCTTGCGCCTCGGGGGTCATCGCCGAGTTTAAGCAAGCCGCCGTGACGCCATTGGCATTGAGCTGATCGACCTGATCTTTCATCAACGAGATCAAAGGCGAAATCACCACGGTCAAACCAGTACGTACCAACGCAGGGATCTGATAGCACAGTGATTTCCCGCCTCCGGTTGGCATAATCACCAAGGCATCACGGCCAGCAATCGCCGCGTCAATCACCGCTTGCTGACCCTCGCGAAATTGATGATAACCAAACACAGCTTTGAGTACCTGGTGGGCAGGACTCGTGGCAGGGTCAATGGTAGCGGCGTCGGTCGCCGTTGGTGTATCGACATGAGCGGGGATGGCGGACATAATCAAGCTCGTTACTCAAACTGGCGCTCATTCTACCGACACCCTCTGACTGATGAAACCCTGAGCACTAAGAAAGGTGCTTGCGCCGGTGCTTACAACTTGTTACATCTAGTCAACATGCATGAATACGCGTTCATTCCTTATCGATACCCATAACGAGAAAGCACCGTGATTCCAGATCCGAAACGCGCCCGCCAAGGCGTGCTATTAGCCCTTGCAGCTTACATTATGTGGGGAATTGCCCCTATATACTTTAAAACGGTCAACCATATTCCGGCGCCAGAAATCTTGTCGCATCGGATTATTTGGTCGTTTGTCTTTTTGGCATTGCTGCTGTTTTTTACCCGTCGTTTTTATCAGCTTAAACCGATTATCCGCGAGCCGAAAAAGCTGTTGATGTTGATGCTCACCTCTTGCTTTATTGGCTGTAATTGGCTGATTTTTATCTGGGCGATTGTCAATAACCGCATGCTGGATGCCAGCCTTGGCTACTACATTAATCCACTGGTGAACGTGGCACTGGGGATGATCTTCCTTGGTGAGCGTTTCCGTCGTCTACAGTGGCTTGCCGCCGCGCTAGCGTTGGTGGGGGTATTGGTACAATTGATTACCTTTGGCTCACTGCCTTGGATAGCCCTGGTGCTGGCCACCAGCTTTGCGATTTACGGCTTACTGCGCAAAAAAATCAATCTCCCTGCGGTGCCAGGGTTGTTTGTGGAAACCTGCACACTCTTGCCCGTTGCGCTGATTTATCTATGGCAGTTTGCCGATACACCTAGCGCTAACCTGCTCGATAACCCCATCAGTCTAAATATGCTACTGGCCGCTGCCGGCTTGATCACCACGATACCTTTACTGTGCTTTACCGGCGCCGCCACCCGCTTACCTTTAACGGTATTAGGCTTTTTCCAATACATCGGCCCAAGCTTAATGTTTTTACTCGCCGTCGGCTTGTATGACGAACCTTTCACCCTCGACAAGGCCACGACGTTCGGCTTTATTTGGGCCGCCTTGGCGATATTTAGCGTTGATGCCTATCAGAACAAACGACATCAAGTCACCAACATTAAACGTGCCGCGTTATCAACAGGAAAACCAGAATGAACGAGCTGACTATTCTCGCCACGCTAGCGGGGGTACATATGATTGCGCTGCTCAGCCCCGGGCCCGACTTTGCCTTGGTGCTCCAAAATGCGACCCGTTATGGCCGTGCCACTGGCTTAGCGATTGCGCTAGGGTTATCGCTCAGTATTTTGGCACACACAATATTGAGCATTACCGGCATCAGTCTGTTGGTGCATCAGCACCCGCAACTGTTTATGTGGGTACAGGTGGCGGGGGGCAGTGTACTGATGTATTTAGGCCTTAGCGCCATTAAAGGTTTGCTCGCCGCCACCACAGCGCCAGTGCAAACCGCCAATGATGCGCCTGCGGTACGCGGCCAAAAACAGGCCTTTTGGAAAGGGGTGCTGACCAACCTTTTTAACCCGAAAGCCTTGGTGTTTTTTATTTCGTTGATGAGTACCTTGGTACCGGCCAGCATGTCTGCCAGTGGCAAAGCCATGGTCGTGGCGGTGGTGTTTCTGCTTTCATTAGGGTGGTTTTCTTCGCTCGCCTGGCTGCTATCAGGCAGTCGCGTACAGCAAGTGCTCACCAAAGTCGCCCCAGTTATCGATGGCCTGTGTGCGTTGTTGTTTTTGCTGCTAGGTGGCGCGGTCGTGTGGCAAGCCGGCGTATTCGGCTAACGCCGCGGCTGCAAAAATGCAGGCGATGGAGCAAATACCAATACGCCCAGCCGAGGCTGGGCGTATGTTACGTTTTCTAGCGTTAAGCAGCGGGGATTAAAGCGCTTCCAGTTTGGCGTACTGAGTTACCAACCACTTAATCCCTTCCCCATTAAAGGCGACTTGCACGCGGCTTTGTCCGCCACTGCCTTCAAAGTTGATGATGGTGCCTTCACCAAATTTAGGGTGTTGAACCCGCTGACCCAAACTAAACCCGGTTTGGTTAAAGTTCTCCTGAGTCTGCGTTTTGGAAAAACGACCACCGCTTGCAGCAGGGCGTGAGACATTGGCACGCATCCGCACTTCTTCCAAGCAGGCCTCGGGCAGCTCACGAATAAAGCGCGAGATCTTATGGAACATGTCTTTGCCGTACACACGCCGCATTTCTGCGTAGGTCAGATAGAGTTTTTCCATCGCTCGCGTCATGCCGACATAGCAAAGACGACGCTCTTCTTCTAGGCGACCCGCTTCTTCGGCTGACATCTGGCTGGGGAACATGCCCTCTTCCACTCCGACCATAAAGACTAAGGGGAACTCGAGACCTTTGGCACTGTGCAAGGTCATCAATTGGACCGCGTCATCAAACTCGTCCGCTTGACCTTCACCGGCCTCAAGGGCGGCGTGGGCCAAGAATGCCGACAGCGGTGTCATCCCTTCCGCTTCCGCCTCTTCGGGTGGCGTAAATTGGCGCGTGGCCGTCACCAACTCTTCCAAGTTATCGACGCGTGCTTGCGCTTTTTCGCCTTTTTCTTGCTCGTACATGGCGCGCAAGCCGGAATGACGGATCACGGCATCGGTTTGTTGATACAGTGCCATGTCACGGGTGTCATCTTCTAGCGCATTGACCAGCTCGATAAACCGGCCCAATGCATTGGCCGCACGCCCTGCCAGCGCTTTTTCGGCCAAGATTTGCTCGGCAGTGTGCCACAAGGTTTGGCCACGATCGCGCGCCGCACCACGAAGCGTCTCAAGAGTGCGATCACCAATCCCTCGAGTGGGCGTGTTTACCACCCGCTCAAACGCCGCATCGTCATTGCGATTCGCCATCAAACGTAAATACGCCAATGCATCTTTGATTTCCTGACGCTCAAAAAAGCGCATACCACCGTAGATACGATAAGGCAAACCGGCTTGAATTAAGGCTTCTTCCAGCACCCGGGATTGGGCGTTGTTGCGGTATAAAATGGCGCTGTCACTCAGTACGCCCCCTTCGTCTTGCCAGGTTTTAATTTTCCCGACTACAAAGCGCGCTTCATCTAGCTCATTAAACCCGGCATACACCGAAATAGGCTCGCCCTCTTTGCCCTCGGTCCACAGGCTTTTGCCCATCCGGTCGGCGTTGTTTTCAATCAGGGTGTTCGCCGCTTGCAAAATCGTACTGGTCGAGCGGTAGTTTTGCTCCAAACGGATAGTCTGCGGGGTGGTGAAATCGTCCAGAAAACGCTGAATATTTTCGACTTTCGCGCCACGCCAGCCGTAAATGGATTGGTCGTCATCGCCGACAATCATCACTCTAGCCTGTTGACCGGCCATCATGCGTAGCCACGCATATTGGATGTTGTTGGTATCTTGGAACTCATCCACCAAAATGTGCTGGAAACGTGCTTGGTAATGATCACGGATCACCGCTTTATCGCGCAATAACTCTAAGGTTCGCAGCAAGATCTCGGCAAAATCGACCAAACCGGCGCGATCACAGGCTTCTTGATACGCCTGATAAATCCGTAGCCAAGTGCTTTCAACCGGATCATGGCGGGTATCAATGTGCTTGGGACGCAAGCCTTCATCTTTTTTGCCATTGATGTACCAACTCGCTTGCTTGGCGGGCCAGTGTTTTTCATCCAAGTTTTGCGCTTTAATTAACCGGCGTAGCAAGCGCTGCTGGTCGTCTGAATCAAGAATTTGGAAGTCTTGTGGCAGGTTGGCATCCAAATAGTGGGCACGGAGAATACGATGGCAAATGCCGTGGAAGGTGCCACACCACATGCCCGAGGCGGTGCCTTGCATCAATTGCTCAATACGGCCACGCATTTCGGCTGCTGCTTTGTTGGTGAAGGTCACCGCCATCACTGAGAACGGCGACGCCTCTTCCACCCGCATTAGCCAAGCCATACGATGAACCAGCACCCGGGTTTTACCACTACCGGCCCCGGCAAGCACTAAATGGTTGCCAAGCGGCGCGGCTACGGCGTCACGCTGTTTGTCGTTGAGTCCGTCAAGAAGAGTTGATACGTCCATCGCCACCTGCCATTTTACTGGGTATTTATACACTGGTTGGCGATTATACCAGCTCAGCGCTAAATTGCGCGCCCGATAACGATCAGCGCTTCAACCGAGTGAATGGTGGAAATATCAGTACTATGAGTAATATCGGAGCTATGAGTAATACCGGTAGTATGCGTAATATCGCATAGCAGTATCGCGGCCTAACGGTGCCACTGCTGAATTAAGCTATCGAGCTCAGATAAATCATCGATCGCCACATCCGGCAAGGTGCGCCCTTTGTGCATCATGGGTGATTGCCGCTCTGGGCGAATCCAGCATGCTTGCATGCCCGCTTGACGCGCGCCGGCAACATCCGAGCTTAAATGATCGCCGACATGTAGAATGCGCGCTGGGGCGAGGCCCAAGGCCTGCGCGGCTTGAGCAAACATCTCAGGGCTTGGCTTGGCCGCGCCGTGTTCACCGGCACGGAAAATATGCTGGAAAAACGGCGTCATTCCAATCGCATCGGTGTCGACGTTGCCATTGGTGATCGCCACCAATGGCAGCGTCTCCGACCAGGCTTTTAAGTAAGCCAAACTTTGTGCCGGCGGAGTAAAATCACTGCGATAACCGCAGAAGAAGGTCGTGGCCGCTTGAGCTTGTGCGCGCGCCTTCTCCGCGGTTAAACCAACATGTTCACCGGCAAGCGTCAGCTGGGCAACCCGCATCGCGGTCACATCAAAGCGTTGTGCTGGGTTCTGGTCGCGCGCTTGGCGACGAAACCCCGCCATCGTCGCGTTATCAAGCGCGGCAATTGGCGGACAATGCTCGCGCAAATAGTCAGTTAACGCCGCCTCGGCGCGTGCGATCACCGGCCAGTTATCGTACAAGGTGTCATCCAAGTCAAAACTCACCGCATCAAACGCCTGTAAGCGACGATAAAATTTCATATCACGACTCCGAGTTCGGTTTTTTATCTGGACCTGATTTGCGCGCTCTGGGATGCGCGGCATCGTACACTTTCGCCAAGTGTTGAAAATCTAAGTGGGTATAAATTTGTGTGGTGCTCAAATCGGCATGGCCGAGTAGCTCTTGCACTGCACGCAGATCCCCCGAAGATTCCAACATATGGGTGGCAAAACTGTGGCGCAATTTATGGGGATTAATATGACTATTGACCGACTGCTTTTGTCCCCACTCTGCCATGCGTTTTTGCACGCTCCGATGCGAGATACGCTGGCCGAGCTTAGAAATAAACAGCGCGTTTTCTGGGCCTTTGAGGAGCTGATTACGGACTTTGAGCCAGTTCATCACCCAGGTTTTTGCCATGCCGGAAAAAGGCACAATGCGCTCTTTTTCTCCTTTACCGATGACACGTAAATCCCCTTTGCGTACTGAGACATCACGGACGTTAAGATCCACCAGCTCGGCCAAACGTAGCCCCGCGCCATACATCAGTTCCATCATCGCCCGATCACGCACCGACAAAGGATCGTCTTCGTCCACTTCGAGCAGCTGATGCATTTCATCCACATCCAAATTTTTCGGGAGATGACGGCCTTGTTTCGGCGCCGAGACCCCTTTGGCAGGATTGGCGGCAAGCTGTTCGTCTTGCACCAGATAGTCGAAAAAGCTACGCAGCGCGGACAAACGTAAAGCAATACTGCCCGGTTTCAGCCCATCACGTTTGGCTTGGCTCGAAATTTGTCGCACCCAGTCAGCATCAACATCGGTCCAGTGAGCGATGCCGCGCGCGGTCAGAAAGTCGACAATTTTATCTAACTGGCGCTGATAATTACGCTGGGTATGCGCACTGAGACCACGCTCGCTCAGCTGATATTGATAAAAACGGTCCAAAGGCACCGTCAGTGAGCGCGGTGCGCTGGCAGGTTCGCGAGGTGTCTCGTCGGTCACTGGCTCTCACCTTTTTGCGCCCACTGGCTGCATAAAATGGCTAAATGCGAAGCCAGCTGCTCAAGAAACAGCGTATCCATATCCGGCTGGAAGTGCCCCCCATCTGCACTGGCAAAGCTCAGTAGTCCCCACTCTTTGCCCTCACCTTTAATTGGCACCAAGGCAAATGACCCCAGTTCAGGTGGCTGTGCCATCACCACTTCGGCATCGACTCGGCGCAAACGGCCCAAATAGCAACGGCGTCCGGCAAAGTGATGGTTTTTCAGTTGATCCACCGCTTGACGAGGAATGGCCGTCATCCCCGCAATATCGTGATAAACACAGACACTGACGTTGAGCTGTAATTGCGCACTGAGCGTCTGTAATATTTTTTGCACGTCGTGCGGCTGATTCGTGCGAAGTAGTGCTTGATGCGTCTCAGCAAACGCACGAAATAAGCGATCGTTTTTGGCACCGAGACTCATCAGCTGGGTAATGTCTTCTTCTAACTCTGCGACGCGCTCACGCAAGCGCTTGAGCTGAATTTCGACCAAGGAGACTGCCCCTTGTTCAGCGTGCGGGATGGTTAACCGCGCCAGCAAATCACGCTGACGCAAAAAAAAGTCAGGATTATCAGTTAAATACTCGGCTACCGTATCCTCGCTCAACGGCATGGTTTCCAATGTGGTAGCGTCTATCCCGTGATTCATAATTGCAATTGTCCATCATATACATGTGTTGCAGGCCCGGTCATCGATAAAGGCTGGCCTGGACCACGCCAGAGAATCCGTAAATCGCCGCCCGGTAGCGTGACGGTGACTTGCTCATCCAACAACCCTTGATCAATCCCTACCGCTACCGCGGCACAAGCGCCACTGCCGCAAGCCTGAGTCTCTCCGGCGCCGCGCTCATACACCCGAAGCTTAATCGCATTACGAGAAAGTATCTGCATAAAGCCGGCATTCACACGCTCGGGAAAGCGCTCATGATTTTCAAGTAGCGGCCCCAGCGTCTCGACATCCGCCGTATCAATATCATCGACCACTGTGACGACATGTGGGTTTCCCATGCTCACGGCCCCGACAAATAAAGTCTGTTCCGCTACGCGCATCAAATAGGTCTTTTCTTGTGAATTAGCCCGAAACGGGATCTTGCCCGGCGTGAAAATAGGCTCGTCCATATTCACCCGCACCTGGTTGTCGTTCTCAATATGTAGCCGCATTTTTCCCGCTTGGGTGCTGACATTAACTTGATATTTATTAGTGAGCCCTTTCATGCGCACAAAACGGGCAAAACAACGCGCGCCATTGCCACATTGGGCAACTTCAGACGCATCAGGATTAAAAATCCGATAGTGAAAGTCGGTTTCCGGATCATAAGGCGGCTCCACCACCAGTAGTTGATCAAAGCCGATACCCCGATGACGATCGGCTAAACGCCGGATAAGATCCGGGGAGAAAAACGCATTTTGTGTAACACAGTCAACCACCATAAAGTCGTTGCCCAGTCCGTGCATTTTTGCAAACTGTATCTGCATGCCAATCCTTATTCTGGTAGGCGCTTTTCAAGCTGCCACAGTGACGCCAAGCTTTCACGCTCACGCACTAAGTATGCGTGTTCACCATCGACAACGATTTCGGCAGGACGACAGCGCGAATTATAGTTAGAGGCCATCACAAAGCCATACGCACCCGCTGAACGCACCGCCAACAAATCATCTGGGGCTAATACTAGCGAGCGATTCTTACCTAAATAATCTCCGGTTTCGCACACCGGACCCACTAAATCGTAGGTTTTGGGCTCTCCTTGACGCGGCACCACCGGAATAATTTCTTGGTAAGCTTGATACAAGGAAGGACGAATTAAGTCGTTCATACCGGCATCAATAATGGCAAAATTCTTATGTTCGCTGTGTTTAAGAAATTCCACCTTGGTGAGCAAGACGCCGGCATTAGCAGCAATGGCACGGCCTGGCTCAAAAATCAGCTCAAGATGGCGATGCTTATCCAAACGCGCCAGCAGCGCTTTGGCATATTCCGAAGGCTGCGGTGGTTTTTCATCACTGTAGGTGACCCCGAGGCCGCCACCAACATCAAGGTGGCGAATCTGAATGCCTTCTTGCGCCAAAGTATCAATTAAGGCCAACAGGCGGTCTGTGGACTCAATAAAGGGGGTCAGATCCGTTAGCTGCGAACCGATATGGCAATCAATACCTTCCACCTTCAGGTGGGGCAAACTGGCAGCATAGCGAAAACTATTTAGCGCTTCCCCGAAAGCAATGCCAAATTTATTTTCTTTGAGGCCCGTGGAAATATAAGGGTGCGTATTGGCATCAACATCCGGATTAATGCGCAGAGAGATTGGCGCCTCGACACCCAGCTCGCCCGCCACTTGGTTTAGGCGGTCAAGCTCAGAGTGTGATTCGACATTGAAACATTTTATCCCCACTTCCAGCGCTCGCCGCATTTCAACCGCCGTTTTACCCACTCCTGAAAATACGACCTTCGCCGGATCGCCGCCTGCAACCAAGACGCGTTCCAATTCACCTTGCGACACAATATCAAAACCCGATCCTTGCCGTGCCAGAATATCTAATACGCCAATATTTGAGTTCGCTTTCACGGCATAGCATACAAGATGTGGATGATCGCCCACGGCACAATCAAAAGCATGCCAATGACGCTCCAAGGTCGCGCGCGAGTACACATATAATGGCGTGCCGTAATCGTTGGCAAGCTGAGCCAATGGCAATGATTCGGCCCATAGCTGGCCGTCGTCCTGATAATTAAAGTAATCCAAGGTGTTCGTCCCTGTTGTCGTGGGTTATTGATTTTGCGTCGGTTGTTCGTCCGGATAATGCAGGGGCCCTTGTTGGCCACAGCCGGTCAGTGTCATGATGCCTGTGAGTATCAATAAAATGACGAGTTTTCGCATAGTGAATGCCAGTGATTATCGAGTCAATGCCCTCTATAATCGCATCACAACCATGAAAAGCAATAGGATATAACGGGATGAATACAACGGAATATCATCAGCTAGTCGATTTGCAAATGCAGGCCATCGAAGAAGGTATCGATGACTCAGGCGCCGACATCGATTATGAGAGTGTCGGCAATGTGATGACACTCGAATTTGACGATGGCAGCCAGATCATCATTAACCGTCAAGAGCCGATGCAAGAAATTTGGGTCGCGTCAAAAGGTGGCGGTTTTCATTTCGCGTTAAAAGAGGGCGAGTGGACGTGCAGCAAGACCGGCTTAATCTTAATGGATTTAGTCCAACAAGAGTGCAGCAGGCATGCTGGAGAGCCGGTATCTTGGTGATCTGAAGCAGGCGCTAACAATGCCCAGAGAGCGCACTAAAAAGCCGCTCTCTGGGTTATTTAAATGACGCCACTTGTCCACTAAAGCCATCGTGAGGTGGTTGGCGAGGCGGCTGCCATTGTGTATCGCACTTAAAAGGTAACGCCTGTGGCTCACCGCGATCATCGGTAACAATCTGATAAAACTGCGGCAAGTTAAAGTTAATAAAATTAGCACTGTAGCTATAACGGTCGTGAGAGGAGGTATAAAAACGGTTCACGCCCTGTACCATCTCTGTTTTATCACCACTGCACTGGCGGTACACTTCAACGCGATTGCTCTCATCAAGAATATAAAGATTGTAGCCATTGGCGCAGTCTTCAAAGAAAAACTGCACCAAGCCTTCACTGGCGTAGGCATCGACGACCGCGGGTGGGTGCACATCTTGCGGATTATCCACCACCATCACCGGCGTGCCATTCACTTTATTCGTGGAAATGCAGCGATAAAAATCGACCGAATTTTCTAAACGTTGCACGGACACGCCACGACGTTCAAAGAACAAGCCGTGCGTTTGCGATCCGATACGCAACGCTTTGAATCGACGTCGTTTTTCCTTTTCAACCGGTTTTAGCCTAAGTTCAATGCATTCCGCCACCAGTTGGTAGACCAAGTTGCGGATCAGGCCGCGCATTTTACTCGAATAGCAGAACACATCGACCGATTCAGGTGGCACCGCATCTTGGTGCATTTTTCCTAACATGGTTTTCAGCGCTTCAAGAATCGCATCATCACCGCGATAGTTGAGTGTCCGGACCTCATTCCACGAGTTGCGATAGACCAAATCAACACTGCCCACCAGGCAGGTTTGCTCGGGGCCATAGCTAAAGATATCGCTATTTTTAAAATCAAACCGCATCGATGGTTTTTTATACGCCGACGTCGGGTCTTGCTCTAAGTTAATAAACAAGGCGAGCTGACGAATTTCACAGGGGCTTGATAACGCGTCCAAGGTTGGGCGTGGCGGCCGCAGAGAGAAGGTGTTGCGAATGTCACTGACCAATTGATACAGGGTATCAATATCAACATCTGCATCACGTACTACGGTGTGCAAATGCGTCGACTCGGTCAGTAAACCATTAAAAAACGCCCAAGCGATCAGCTTAGACAGATAGCTGTTATGCTCCAGTGGCGCACGACCGATGATGTCGACCGGATTCAGGGAATGTTTATATAAATACCATCCCGGTCGATTCGTTCGCCCTTCGGGCACTTGAATCAAGGTCAGGTTTGGCTCGTGCAGATCCGGTGAAATCTGCGGATTCAGCAAGGTCACTTTACCCGGTAGCTCTTCAAACGCGGCATAAAGCTTACGCGCTAACGTACTGATATCTTGCGGGCTGATCGCCGAGGTGATGTCATTGCGGCGCGCAAAGCGAATCAAATTACGATAGCTTTGCATTAACGCATCAAGCAGCTCGTTGTGTGCGTACTGCACTTCCTCAACCTTCCAGTGACGACGGTTATCCAGATACGTCAACGCCTGCTCGTCCCAGCCCCACTCATGAGCCAATAGACGCAGCACGTCACGCCGCCATGCCACTGAACCGGTCGACGGTGACTGCGTTAATTTTTCATGGGTTTTGAGATAAAAACAGCGACGGACAAGGTCTAAGCGGCGGGCGTCGCCAATTGACTCGAGGTAGCGCGTCACTTTTTCCAACATCAGGTAATACGCATCGGACTGGTATACATCAACCCAGCCGGCATAAAAGCGGCGCTTACCATCAACACTTAGTAGTTGGGTGCCAGGGTACTGCCACGAGTACGCTTCAAGTAATATCGCTTTGAGTACCGATTTATACGGTGAATCGATACTTTTATAAAGCTGCCACAAGCTCGAGCCGAAGTATTCTTCCGCCGGGATGGTCGGCAGGCCGCCAAAATCAACCCAATCACGTCGGTCAAGACCATGGTCTGCCACCAAGGTATCGACATAGTCGTCGTAACAGTCTTCCATTTCTGGCGGGACCATGTACCAAAGCAGCTTTTGCCCCGCAACACGCATTGACGAACGATAAAATTCATCAAGCAACAAGAAGTGCTGACTGGTACCACAGTTATCACTGGTCATGGTTTGGCTGAGGTGATGGCGGAACCGCCCTTCACACACTAAAAAGAAGTTGGCTTCAACCCCTTGGTTTAGCGCCCATTCGGAAATCGCCATGCACTTGGCATCGAGTTTATCACGCTGGGCGGTGGTGACGGCAGCATCAATGCATACCCAGATATCCAGATCACTGGTGAGGCTTTGTCCCATCGAGCCGGTACTGCCCATGGTATACATGCCTTTAATCGGATGACGACGACGTTCATCAACGCATGCAGTTAAAGAGGAGAAGCGCGTCTTTGAGTGGATCAGACAGTCAGAGACAAACTCTCGTTGTGTCTCGTCAAGCTGATAATCAGCGATACCAAAAGGCACACTGTCGCCACAAAACCCGGGCAATGCGGGGTGGTTGAGATGTAAAAGCACTGGCAGCACATCAAAAATGGCTTGAGCTTGACGACTCATTGCTGACCGCGCGCGATCCATTCTCACGCGGTTAAACGCCTCTATGCGCTCAGTTTGCTGTTGTACGTATGTTTGCAAGGCAATCATCCAGATTCGTTGACATCCAGGTCAACAGGTCGACGTTACTGTCTTCACCGTATCCGCCCAATTGCAGATAACAAAACGTGATCAATGTAACACTCTCGACAACTCGGGTAAAGTCAATAACCCCGATGCCTGTGTGGTGAGATTCGTGACGCACTATAGGCGATTTTTGAGACCAATATCAACTTTTACGCTCTACTACCTTAGTCGTAACTTTCACTTTTTGCCGCCCAACGATCTCACTATTTGCGTAAATAATACGCTATCGATCACATTTTTTCACCTATATGACGATAAGCCCATCATAAATCTCGAAAGCGATTGACGACTATTACGAGCCACCCAATGGCAATGATACGATGGTGGTTATGAATCAAGAAGGAAGCAACACCATGTACTCAACACCCGTGCGCATTGCCACACGCAAAAGTCCTTTGGCGCTCTGGCAAGCGGAATTTGTTAAAGAAGCACTCGAAGCTTCCCATCCTGGCTTGACCGTCGAGCTCGTGCCTATGGTCACTAAAGGTGACGTGATTCTGGACACGCCCCTCGCTAAAATCGGTGGTAAAGGCTTGTTTATTAAAGAGCTTGAACAAGCAATGCTTGACGGCCGCGCAGATATTGCCGTGCACTCGATGAAAGATGTCCCGGTTGAGTTTCCAGAAGGGCTGGGGTTGGTCACCATCTGTGAGCGCGGTGACCCACGCGATGCTTTCGTCTCTAACCATTACAACAGCATTGATGATTTACCCGAAGGGGCTGTCGTCGGCACGTCTAGCCTGCGCCGCGAATCACAACTACGTGAACGTCGTCCGGATCTGATCATTAATACCTTACGCGGCAATGTCGGCACCCGCTTAGGGAAATTGGATGATGGTCAGTATGATGCGATCGTTCTCGCCGCCGCTGGGTTAAAACGGTTAGGTTTACATGAACGCATACGTAATGAAATTCCACCAGAAGTCATCTTGCCGGCGGTTGGGCAAGGTGCCGTGGGTATCGAGTGTCGACTGGATGATGAACGTATTCGGACCTTATTGGCCCCCCTTTCTGATGCCAGCACCACACAACGTGTACTTTGTGAGCGCGCGATGAATAATCGTCTTGAAGGCGGGTGCCAAGTGCCTATTGGCAGCTATTCGGAAATTCAAGGCGACAAAATTTGGTTGCGCGCATTAGTGGGCGAACCGGATGGCTCGACCATCTTACGTGCCGAAATCACCGGTCCATTAGAGAAAGGGGAAGCACTAGGGACAGATTTAGCCGAGCAGCTCCTCGCTCAAGGTGCGCGCCAAATTCTGGATAAACTTTATCAAGACGACGCATGACCACGGTTATCGTTCGCCCCGAGCCAGACTGCAGTGAGTTAGTCGATCAGCTTACCCGACAAGGGCTGGCGGCGATCGCCTGCCCGCTACTCAGTTTTGCGCCGGGGCGAGACTTACCAACCTTCGCCACCTTGCTCGGCTCACTGCCCGCTGACAGCATCTTGGTCGCAGTGAGCCCACGCGCCGTGGCCTTTGCGCATCAGGCATTGCAACGCCAGGAGATGGCCTGGCCCAGTGATTGTCATTATGTTGCCGTTGGGCAACGCACTGCTCATGAGTGGCAAGCCGTCTGCGGTCAGACTGTCCAATACCCGGTCCGCGAAGACAGTGAGGGCATGCTAGCACTGGCTCCATTTATGGCGGTAAAGGAGGCGCAGGTGGTGATTCTTCGCGGTGACAGTGGCCGCGATATGATGGCAAAAACACTCAGCGATCAAGGCGCGCAAGTTCACTATTGCGAGACCTATCGGCGACAATGGGCCATTGAGCCTTTAGTATCGCAAGTAGTAAGCTGGCCTAAAGACACTATCGACACCGTGGTGATCACCAGTGGCCAACAATTAGCCTACTTTGATCAACTTATCACATTAAGCGGACAGCACTGGCTGCGCCAATGCCGTATACTGGTGCCCAGTAAAAGGATTCAAGATCAAGCCACAGGGCTCGATTTTGACACGATTACGACCGTTGACAGCGTGGCCAATTCAGCCCTAGTTCACACGCTGCTCAGGTTAAGTAAAACGGGACTTTCGGATGACTGACAACAAAAACACCGACACCAAATCAAACAAGGCTACGACGCCCTCGTCACCCAAGACACAAGCCACGGATGCCTCCTCATCAGGGAAAACAGCAAAAAAAAGCGCATCATCAGGAGGACGTGGCGGTATTGTTCTTGGCGCGATTGCCATCGCGATAGCACTCGGCTCGAGTGGATGGGTGTTCTATCATGGGCACCAGCAAGCGACTGTTTTACAAAACACAGTATCGGCGCAACAATCTCAAATTGCTAACCTTGAACAATCCCTTAGCCAGCAACAAAAAGCCGCTGAAAAAGCAAGAGAGCAACTTGAGGACGCCACTACAACACGACTTAATCAACAAGATAGCAGCCTGAAGAGTCTGCAAAAGGCAATGGCCGATGTGAAAGGCCGCCGACCTAACGATTGGTTACTTGCGGAAGCGGATTATTTAATTCGTATGGCAGGGCGCAAAGTGTGGCTTGAGCACGATGCGCAAAGCGCCACAGCGCTGATGGAAGCAGCAGATCATCGCATTGCCCAGCTCAACGACCCGTCGTTGGTACCGATTCGCCAAGCGTTAGCTGACGATATAACGGCTTTAAAAGCGGTCAAGCGGGTGGATAAAGATGGCATAGTGTTGCGCTTAACGAGCATGCAACGACAAGTCGAGGACTTACCCCTTGCCAGCGCCGTGATCCCTGAGGCAGAGGAAACGCAAGCTCCGGTGGTGAGCGAGTCGGTCAACGATTGGCAAGCAAACCTGACCACCTCACTGAAAGGATTTGTTGATGATTTCATTACCTACCGCAAACGCGACGGTAATGTGGTGCCACTGCTCTCGCCGACACAAAGCTATTATTTGCAAGAGAACCTAAAAAACAAGCTCGATCAAGCCATGCGGGCTGTCTATCAAGGGAATGACACCCTCTATCATGAAGCACTTGGCATGGCCCAAGACTGGGCGCTGCGCTTTTATAATCAGGATGCTAACGCCACCCGCCGTTTTGTTGAGCAACTCAACGCCCTGAACGAACAGCGTATTGGGGTCGACCTTCCGCAAAAGCTCAGCAGCCAAACGCTCGTCAGTGATGAGATTGATACCCGATTGCGCCGAGATATTGCACCGCTAACAGGAGGCCAATCATGATACGACTGCTGTTACTTGTCCTCGTTTTGGCGGCAGGCTTGGTGGTTGGCCCACAACTGGCTGGTCACCAAGGCTACGTGCTCATTTCAGCGGCCCAGCAAACCATTGAAATGAGCGTTACAACCCTCTTAGTGCTCATCGCCGCGCTCATTGTAGTGCTCTGGGCCCTAGAGTGGGTGCTAAGAAAACTCTTTTCGATGAGCAGTACTGCCAGTGGTTGGTTATCCGGCCGGAAACAGCGTAAAGCCCGCAAGCAGACCCAGACTGGCTTAATGAAATTACGCGAGGGCGAGTGGAAAAAGGCGGAAAAACTCCTCGCTAAAGCGCGCTCACACAGTGATGCTCCCATGCACAACTTGCTCGCCGCCGCAGAAGCGGCACAACAACGCCAAGATTTACATGCGCGGGATCAGTACCTACAACACGCCGCCGATATCAATGCCAACAGTTTAGCGCTCGCCCTCACTCGCGCCCAGTTACACAGCCAAAGCGGGCAGTATGAGCAAGCATTGGCCTCACTGCGGGCAATAAAACGCCAACACCCACGCAACCCTGTGATGCTGTCCCTGTTGAAAGAGACCTATATCCAATTAGAAGATTGGTCAGCGTTACTCAACCTTCTTCCAACGCTAAAAAAAGCACAGCTGCTCAATAGTGAACAACTTGACGTATTGTATGAGCGTGCCGAGCTTGGCGTTATGTCGCATGTTGCCAGTCAGAAAGGGGCAGAAGGGCTGCTTGCGCATTGGAACCAACTGCCGAAGGCCAAACGTAACCAACCCGCACTGCTCGCTGGATTAGTGCATCATTTGTCGGCGCGAAATGCCGATTCTGAAGCCTACATCTTATTGCGTGAAACCTTGAAAAAGCGGCCCGATGATCGCTTGATTGCACTGATCCCTACGCTCAACTTGCCCGACAGTTATCCGGCCGTGGTCATGCTAGAAGAGTTGCTAACCCGCGATAGCCATAATCCAGTTGTTCACAGCGCGCTGGGCCAGCTGCTAATGCAAGCAGGCAAATGGCAAGATGCGCGCAGCCACTTTGAGCAAGCACTCGAATACCGTACTGATGTCAGTGATTATGCCTACCTTGCCGATGTGTTAGATAAACTCAACCAAGGACAAGCGGCCAGCGATATCTCGCGCACCGCCTTAAAAATGGCACTGCCCGAGCGTCCGCCCGCAGCATAATACGCCTGATAGTAACAAAAACGCCCCATCATAAAATGGGGCGTTTTTGTCGATGCGATGCCATCACGTATCGCTTCTGTGGTTAACCTTACTGCTTCTGTGGTTAACCTTACTATCAAAGCTAACCCCAGTTTGCCGACTCGCTATCCTTTTTTACACAATACATTGAGCGCTGCCACTTGATTACGCGTGACCACCGTGCCGGTATTGGCATCAACACCCTGGGCGCCTTGTACCCAGTAAGGTAAACGCATCGGTAATTGATCGGTGGCTTGGGCGACCTGGGTTAAGTCCTGCCTGGACGCAAGTACCATTCCTTCTTGCTGACAACGCGGTTCCGCCTTCGCATAAGGTAGCCGCACCCAGCTCATCCCTTTTTCCGTATACTGCTTGTCACCTTGCTCTGGCTCAGGTAAACCAAAGTGGCTCAAATTGAAGGCTGCTTCGGATTGGGCTGCTTTTCCGCTTGTCTCTGGTAGAGTAGACGCTTTTGTCTCTGACATAGTAGACGCTTTTGTCTCCGCCAGTGGCGGCAAGCGTATAACTGCAGGCTGAGATAGGGGTTGACGGGTTTGGCGCAACACCGCTTGGCGTGTCGGACCAAACATGCGTACACGTTTAAGCACCACATTGGCGACATCGAGAGCCTGATAGGGACCAATTAAACAACGACCACGCCCTTCGCGAACTTGCACTTGAAAGGGTAAATCCGGCAAACCTTGGCGCAATGTTTGATAAAACTGACGTGATGGTACCCCGTTTGTGGCACCGCACTGGACCCAAAATGCTGAACTTTGCGGGTCAGGAGACTGATCACCCCACAGCCCATTGCCAATATCGCATTTTTCACCAATGATCGGCCAACCTTGCTGATTGTCGATAATCGCACAAGGTGTTTGCGCTGCATTCACTGAGGATATCATTCCCCACGTTGCCATTAGCGTGACAACCAGACCTCGCCACCGCCCCATGATTTACTCCCTTCGACACTTAATGTTCATCAGCTTAAGCAAAGTCGTACAATGACTCAAGCTGACGATTCTCAAGCTGTTAGGTACGAACAAAAATGGCTGCGTACGCAGCCATTTTTCTCATCCTTTATAAATTTTGGGGTTAAACACATCCCTGAGCCAATCACCCAGCAAGTTGATAACCAACACCAGCAGCACTAAGGCAATACCAGGAAAGACCGTTATCCACCACGAACCAGAGAAAATGTAATTAAAGCCAATACTAATTAATGAGCCCAAAGACGGCTGATCGACAGGCATACCCAAGCCTAAAAACGATAATGCCGCTTCTGACATAATCGCGTTAGCCACTTGAACCGTTGAAATCACCAAGATCGGAGACAGACAGTTGGGAAGAATGTGCCGGAACATAATACGCGGTGATCGAAACCCCATCACACGCGCCGCTTCAACATATTCTTTTTTCTTCTCCGCCAGTACAGAGGCACGAATAGTACGCGCATATTGCGGCCATTCGGCAATCCCAATAATCACCACCAGCATCAAGATCGCATATTGACTATAAAACTCGCTACCAAAGCTGGCTTTAAAAATCGCAGACACAATGATCGCCACCATCATGGTAGAGAAAGACAGCTGAATATCTGCAATCCGCATAAAGAAGCTATCTATCCGTCCGCCAAAGTACCCCGCACTCAGTCCTATGATTGTCCCTAAGATGAGCTGTAACCCCACCGCACATAGACCAATGGTCAGAGAGATACGCAGGCCATAAATCATAGTGGATAAGATATCTCGGCCCTGGTTATCCGTCCCTAATAAGAAGCGAGGATCGCTCCATTCCATCCAAGCAGGCGGTAACTCTGAGTCCATGATATCAATCGACATCAAATCATAAGGATTGGTTGGTGCCACCAAAGGAGCAAACACAGCCAGTAGGAGAAAAACCATAAAAATGGCAAAACTGGCCATCGCCACCTTGTCACGCTTAAAGTGATAGAGGAAATCTGAGGCCAAAAAGCGTTGCCAGCGACTTGGGGTGGTATGTGCTTGTGTCATCGCTTACGCCTCCTTACCGGTAATGTTAACCGTGGGATTAATCAGGCCATACAGTAAGTCGACAAATGTATTGGTGACGACAAAGATTAATCCGACGAAAATGACATAGGCAGTAATCAAAGGTGTATCGACACGGTTGATCGCTTCAAGAAAGAGAAAGCCCATTCCTGGCCACTGAAACACGGTTTCTGTCAAAATGGTATAGGCAATCATGGTGCCGATTTGCACTCCGCCTACAGTCACCACAGGTAACATGGTGTTTTTCAATGCATGCTGATAATAAACCTTATTTTCGGGGAGCCCTTTCGCGCGCGCAAATTTGACATATTCAGTGCCCAACGCTTCCAGCATTTCAGAACGCACCAAGCGAATAAATAGCGGCAACATGATAGAGGCCAATGACACGGCGGGTAATACTAAGTGCGCAAGGCCGTCTAGGGTGAAAAAGCCAGACTCCCAACCTAGCCAATTGGCCGTTTCCCCTCGCCCATAGGAAGGTAACCAGCCAAGCTCAATGGAAAAGACGTACATCAGCATGATTGCCGTCAGGAACACGGGAATCGAAATCCCTACGATACTAAAGCCCATGATAATCTTGGTAAGTATACTTTTGGGATGGATAGCGGCGTACACACCAAGTGGAATCGACACCACCACGATGATCAACGCCGCACCGACCACCAGCTCTAAAGTGGCGCCCAGTTTATCTAAAATGACATCGACAACCGGTCGTTTAAAGAAGTAAGAATTGCCTAAATCACCTTGTAGGGCCTGACCGACAAAGCGAGTATATTTGGTTATAAAGGGATCATTAAGTCCCATTTCATCGCGCAGCGCATCGCGCTCTGCTTCTGATACTGATTGTCCCACCAGCTCCCGCAAGGGGTCGCCAAGGTTGTCTTGGATAGCAAACGCCACCAGACTGATGACAAACATCACAATCAGTGCCTGTACCAGACGTTTGACTAAAAACGTTACCATGTGTGCCTCTAAGCGATTGGAGAATCAAGGCCCCAGGATTGGGGCCCTGTGTCAATCCATTACTCGACCACTAAATCGCCGAAGTAAGGGAAGTTCATACCGTTAACGATCGGTTTGATGTTAACGTTATTTTTGGCTGCCCAAGACGGATCTTGCCAGTGCAGAGGAAGGAAAGCCGCATCGTCATACAAGATCTTCTCGACCTTTTGCAGCATCGCGTTACGTTTTTCCAGATCCGTTTCTGAATTCGCATCGAGTACCAGTTTGTCCACTTCACTGTTCGAGTAATGGCCACAGTTATACTGCCCTTTACCCGTGTCAGCGTTGCGGGTCATGGTGAGGAACTCGGTAAAGTTAGCCGAATCTTCCGTATCTGGGTGCCAGCCGATCATTTGCATACCGGCTTCACACTTATCAAACTCAGGCCAGTACTGCGCTTTTGGCATGGTCTGTAAATCCACTTTGATGCCGATTTTCGCCATCATCGCGGATACCGCTTGAGCGATTTTTTCATCATTCACATAGCGGTTATTGGGGGCAATCATGGTGACAGAAAAACCATCAGGATAACCGGCTTCTTCCATCAACTTTTTCGCTTTCGCCAAGTCATAACGAGGCGCGAGATCGGCATTGTAACCCGCATAACCGACTGGGCTTTGCTGGCTTGCCGGTGTCGCGGCGCCTTTCATAATTTTTTGCGCGATGCCTTCGTTATTGACCGCATACGCCACCGCTTGACGGACACGCGGGTCTTTAAATTCATCCACCACACTTTGGTTCATTTGGAAGGTAATCACGCGTGTACCTGGCATGGTCACCAGCTGCAAATTATCAGAGCGATCGATGCGACGATAATCGTTGGGCGATACAGGGGCGATCATATCGACGTCACCCGATAGCAGTGCCGCGACACGGGTGGCATCTTCTTTGATCGGACGCAGCGTGATGTTGTCGACATTGCCTACGCTGTCTTTGTCCCAGTAATTCTCATTACGGTCAAATTCAACCACTACGCCTTGTTCACGTTCGTCGACCACGTACGGCCCTGTGCCTGACAAGTGTGTTGATGCATACGTTGAACCATTTTTCTTCAGCTCAGATTTGTCGCGTCCGTCTTCGGTCTCACCACTATAGAATTTGCTGTCCATGGGGAACACGTAGGTCATCACGTTTTCTACCAGTGGGTAGGTGCCGTCGGTGACCACATCAACGGTGTGCTCATCGACTTTTTTGATGTCAACGATTGGGGTGAAAATCCCTTTAAAATCCGGCGAAGATTTCAAACGATCAAACGTCCAAACAACGTCATCAGCACTAAATGGGTTACCGGAGTGGAAAGTGACCCCTTCGCGAAGGTTGAAACGCACGGTTTGATTGTCGATACGCTCCCACGAGGTGGCAAGACGAGGCTCGAAGTCCATCTCTTGGGTAAAGCGGACCAAGGGGTCGAAGACCATGTGTGATAGCTGTAAGGTACCACCAGACAGTTGCTCATGCGGATCCAAAGAAACGGGATCCGCGTCATAAGCCACTGTAATGTCGGCAGCGGCAGCACTAAAACTTAGGCCAGCGGCCATGAGTGCCACGGCTATCTTGCTCTTCATTGTTTTCATTGCATAGCTCCTTTATGCGTAGGGGATATACCCCCTGCTGTGTTTGCATCATAGATACGGTGCGGCCCTTGGCCGCGTCGACATAGCACGCTATGCCGGTTGCAAACCTTCTGTGCTCATTCCCTTAAACTCAGGCATTAATGAGATAAGATGACGGCTATATTCATGTTGTGGGTCAGTAAACAGTTGCTCGGTTGGAGCGACTTCAAGTAGCTGACCTTTACGCATCACCCCAATGCGATCGCACATTTGACGAATCACCGGTAAATCATGGCTGATAAATAACATGGTCAGATTGAGCTCGTCTTGCAGATCTTTAAGCAGATTTAAGATCTGAGCCTGAACAGAGACATCTAACGCGGAGGTTGGCTCGTCACAAATCAGCAACCGTGGTCGCGTCGCCAGTGCGCGGGCAATCGAGATACGCTGACGCTGGCCACCAGAAAACTCATGCGGATATTTGATCCCAGCACCACGGCCTAATCCCACGTGATCGAGCAAGTCTCCGACAATTTGACGGATTTGCGACTCACTTTCTGCCAAGCGGTGAAAGCGAATCGGCTCCGCGATAATGTCATAAATCTTCATCCGCGGATTCATGGATGAATAGGGGTTTTGAAACACCATCTGCATTTGACGACGGATTGGACGACGGGCCCGCTCACTTTTTATCGCGGTCAAATCGATATCTTCAAAAATAATCTGGCCGGTATTGGGCGGATACAGCCCGGTAATCGCCCGAGCGATGGTTGACTTCCCGGATCCTGACTCGCCGACCAGACCAAAAGTTTCCCCTTCAACAATATCAAAGCTGACGTGGTCCGAGGCTTGGACATATTCGCGACGGCTGGCAAAAAACGAATCCTTGGTCACAAATCGCAACGAGACGTCCTTTACTTGTAACAAGGGGCCAGAATAAGCGCGTTGGTCTTGGCTTTGTCCTAGCCAGTGGTTCTTCACATCCAGCTCAAGGGTTTCGCCTGCTTCTTCGATGTAATTCACCAAAGGAAAACGATCCAGTTTGATATCGGAACGTGGCACGGCGGAGATTAAACTTTGGGTATAAGGATGTTGCGGATCGCCCAACACTTGCTGTGTGGTGCCGAGTTCAACTAAGTCACCTCGATACATGACCGCGACACGATCAGTCACATTCGCCACTACGCCCATATCGTGGGTCACTAACATACAACCCACATTTTTCTGCTGGCATAAATCGCGAATCAAATTGAGAATTTGATCTTGAATCGAAACATCCAATGCTGTCGTTGGCTCATCAGCGATAATTAAATCTGGCTCACCGGCCAATGCGACCGCAATCACCACGCGCTGACGCATCCCACCAGAAAATTGATGCGGATACTGCTTAATACGCAACTCAGGCTCTGGGATCCCGACTTGCTCCATCAGGCTTATCGCACGCTGATAGGCTTGCTGGGACGTCAGATTAAGGTTGGTTATTATCGTTTCTGTCAGCTGTTGCTCGACAGTAAATAACGGGTTCAGCGAGGTCATGGGATCTTGAAAAATAAAGCCAATCTTATCGCCACGCACTTTGCGCATTTGATTGGGTGTCAGGCCCGATATTTTTTGACCATCGAGGTACACATCACCACTGGCAATGCGTCCTGGAGGGCTAAGTAAATCAATCACCGCATTTCCAACGGTTGATTTACCTGCGCCGGACTCACCGACCACGCCGACAATCTCACCACGCTCAATCGTTAATGACAGCGAGGTCACGGCCGCGTGGACACCATGGCGAGACGGGTACTCTATTCGGAGGTTATTAACTTCTAGCAGTGACATTTTTCATCCTTGATATCGTCAAAAGGTGACGATCAACGTGCTAACCAAAACAAGGGGCTGCCTCGCCTTGGAGAGATGCGATTCCAATCTGGCAAATATTTCACAAAAAATCAACATCACAGAAGAAAACACCATAAAGGCCTAATCATCTCGGATATTCATTCATCTAACTACCAGCACTTGCCCGGCGGCAAGACACAAAACACACTTCATATCATAAAGATATAAGCTATTCCCACTCCCTCTGTTTTAAAGCAAATCACGCATAGAATAAAGCCATCTGAATTAACAGCCACATAACATCCGTAGTGATAATGACTGATTTATAAATGATGGACACACTTCATAAGTTATAAGTTACTTATTAAGTAGTTTTTTATCCTTATCAAAGACAGGTATAGCAGTTATATCGATCAGTTGTGAATTTATGACCAATTGATGACTTTTTATCTCGCTAAACCTTGATAGCGCTCTAATTTCCGTATTTTATTTTCTATGTCAGCGAATAGACAAAAGGAAACAGAGAAGAGAAACAGAGAAGAAAGAGGAGAAGGAAGAAAACGAAAAAACCCCAGCCGTTAGGCTAGGGTTTGTAATAGTGGTCGGTGAAGAGGGATTCGATGCGACCGGGCTTCCGGCCCCCGACCCTCTGCACTCGGCGAACAGATATAAATGAAAAACCCCAGCCATTAGGCTAGGGTTTGTAATAGTGGTCGGTGAAGAGGGATTCGAACCCCCGACCCTCTGGTCCCAAACCAGATGCGCTACCAAACTGCGCTATTCACCGACATATCGCTTAGTGCGAAAATAATGGGGTGGCTGACGGGACTTGAACCCGCGACAACTGGAATCACAATCCAGGGCTCTACCAACTGAGCTACAGCCACCACTGATTTTCTGCCATATTCCTATCCCGGAATGGCGCGCCCGACAGGATTTGAACCTGTGACCTTTGGCTTCGGAGGCCAACACTCTATCCAACTGAGCTACGGGCGCTTGCCCCGTTGGCGGTGTCGAATATTACGGATATCACCACCAGCCGTCTAGCATTTTTTTTAATTTTTTTACTGACTGGTCTCTTTTTCAACAAATCGCGTAGAAATCGTCAGTAAGGTCTCTACTATAACGGTTTAACGTAACAATCTAAAGCGCTATAATCACCTAATCTTTACACGGGGTTAACCTAGCGAGGTTGGCCAATCCGTTGAGACGAGACTGACAGGCCGCAACCGAATCACTCTTGATTGATTCACCCCTTAAGGTTGGCGGCAAATAACATAAAAAAGGCGTTAAGCCACCAGTAATGTGGGAGTGTCATTGTGAGCGCAAAGGGAAAAAGTCTAGGTCGTATTATGGTTGCCTCGGTAGCAGCCCTACTATTTGCTTCTGCTGCGCAAGCATTAGAAGTGTCTGAACAAGAAAAAGCCGCAATCGCCGAGCGCATTGCACCTGTGGGTGACGTGTATATTGATGGAGAAGCCCCCACGCAAACGGCGGCAGCAGAGCCAACTGGCCCACGTAGCGGTGACCAGGTCTATAATACTTACTGCACAGCCTGTCACAGCACTGGTGCAGCTGGCGCCCCCAAAACCGGTGATGCCGCCGCTTGGGGCCCACGTGTTGATAAAGGCATGGAAACCCTAGCCAAACATGCGATCAACGGTTTTAATGCGATGCCTGCCAAAGGCACCTGTATGGACTGTTCGGATGATGAAATCGTCGCGGCTATCGAGCACATGCTCGACGCACTCTAATAGCACCGCTCATCAATCGTTTGACAATAACGCCGCCTTCGCGGCGTTACTTACTGAGCAAGACTGTGTTTAGGATGACTTGTTTTTATCGAGCATGGCTTTTAAGTTAGCGATCGCCGCTTGCCCTTTTTCCATTCTCTCTTCTTGAGACACAGGTTTTTTCTGCGACTCCCACTCAAGATCATCAAACGGCAATTCGTCGAGAAAACGGCTTTGTTGTGGCTTGATAAGCTCGCCAAACTGACGCCTTTCTTTGCAAACGACAAAGGTCAGCGCCTTTTGCGCACGGGTCAATCCGACGTAAGCTAAACGCCGCTCTTCGTCGATATTATCTTCATCAATACTCGATTGATGAGGCAACAAGCCTTCTTCCATACCGATCAAATACACGTATGGAAATTCTAGACCTTTCGATGCGTGCAACGTCATCAGCTGTACTTGGTCAGCCTCGTCATCATCTTCGCCTCGCTCCATCATGTCACGCAGCGTCAGGCGCTGAACCACTTCTCGCAGGCTTCGTTCAACCTGATCCGGATTATCCCCCTGAAGATCAGCGACAATCCAACTGTGAAGCTGTGAGACGTTTTTCATCCGCATCTCTGCCACTTTGGGACTGGATGAACTCTCATACAGCCAATCTTCATACTGTGTATCTCGCAACAGTGATCGTATCGCGGACACGGTATCGCCCCGCTCAGCCTGATCAGACAGTTCCACAATCCACCGCGTAAACGCTTGCAGGGCAGCCAGCCCTCGCCCAGATAAATGCTGGGTCAGGCCTAACTCAAAGCTCGCCGCAAACAAGCTCTTGCCGCGCTGATTGGCATAACTGCCGAGTTTTTCTAATGTCACCGTGCCAATTTCGCGTCGCGGCGTATTGACTACGCGCAAAAACGCATTGTCGTCATCTGGGTTGGTCAACAAGCGCAAATAGGCCATGATGTCTTTAATTTCGGCGCGCGAGAAGAAGGACGTGCCGCCTGATATTTTATACGGGATACGATTTTGTATCAGGGCTTTTTCAATCAAACGCGATTGGTGATTGCCACGGTATAAGACCGCGTAATCTTTGTATTGCGTACGCCCTAAAAAACGGTGGCCTATCAGTTCCCCAACCACACGTTCCGCTTCATGCTCTTCGTTATTGGCAGTCAGCACTTTGAGCATGTCGCCATCGGGCAAGGCAGAAAATAGCGTTTTTTCGAATACATGGGGGTTATTGGCTATCAAGATATTGGCTGCACGCAGTATTCGACTGGTTGAGCGGTAATTTTGCTCCAACTTCACCACATGCAGACGCGGAAAGTCTTGTTGTAAGTACACCAGGTTTTTCGGCTGAGCGCCTCGCCAGGAGTAAATCGATTGGTCATCATCCCCTACCACGGTAAAGCGTGATCGCTCACCCACCAGCAGCTTCACCAATTGATACTGGCTGGTGTTGGTATCTTGATACTCGTCGACCAATAAATAGCGAATACGTGCTTGCCAACGCTCACGCACGGTTTGGTTTTGGCTAAGTAGCGCCACCGGCATCAAGATAAGATCATCAAAATCGAGCGCGTTATAGGCCCGCATTTGTTTTTGATAGCGCGCATAGCAGGCGGCAAATAACTGGTCCCGCTCACCTTGTGCTTGCGCCAGCGCTTCATCGGGTCCCAACATGGCATTTTTCCAGTTGGAGATGGTGTGCACCAATTGACGCAGCAAGTCTTTATCATTATCTAGCTCTTGTTCGGTCAGAGCTTTGAGTAGCGCTAATTGGTCTTGATCATCAAACAACGAAAAGCCCGCTTTTAACCCCAAGGTTTTGTATTCTCGGCGGATAATATTCAGGCCCAAGGTATGAAAGGTTGACACCATCAAGCCGCGCGATTCTTGCTTACCCAAGCTTTGTGCCACGCGCTCTTTCATCTCTCGTGCCGCTTTGTTCGTGAAAGTCACCGCGGCAATATGACGCGCTTTATAGCCACATTGTTGAACCAAATAGGCGATCTTATGCGTAATCACGCGTGTTTTTCCCGAGCCTGCGCCAGCTAACACCAGACAGGGGCCAGAAATATGGCGGACTGCATCCGATTGCGCAGGATTAAGCTTCATGATGGCGGCACCTCGTTAATGGCTGAGAGGGCATTGTAGAAGGAATCTTACTGATGTCTATCTCACCCAAGCAAGGCTCAACAAGCTTGCTACAATTTATGCTTGTCATACGCACAAAATTCACTCTAAAATGAATGAACGTTCATTCACTAGTAAGTTCATCATCAATGGACAAACGTACGCAAATATTCGCGGCGACAGAGCAACTGATTGCCACGCGTGGGCTCGACAAGGTCTCAATGCATCAGGTCGCCACCCAAGCGCAAGTGGCCGCCGGCACCATTTATCGCTATTTTAACGATAAAGAAGACTTGCTTCGTCAACTGTCTATGCACCTTATGATGCAATGTGCGACCCATATTCAACAGGGGGTAAAGGATGAACCAACCCTAAAAGATCAATTTGAGCGGTTATGGCGCAACACGTGGACCATGATGCTACAACGCGATCACTTATTATTATCTCGTGACCAGTTTGATGCTCTGCCACGCGATGATCAGTCACAAACCCAGCAAGAGCGAGAGGCCTTCTCTGATCTTTATCAAGTCTTTCAGGAAGGTAAGCGGCAAAAGCGCTTTAAGCCACTGGACGATGAGGTGCTCATCACCTTGGGGCTTGAACCCGTTTTTTGTTTAGCTCGCAAACAGGTTCGGGGTGTTATAACTCTAGACAGTTATGCTATCGCAGATGCGATCCAAGCTTGCTGGGATGCAATTTCTCTTCACTAACGACGCTCGGAGCTTACTTCGATGAAAAAATGGTTTTTCTTTATGGTTATCCTTGCACTGCTGCTGTTTGGCAGTGTGATTGGCTTTAACCTTTTTAAGCAGCAAAAGGTTGCAGAGTATATGGCAAACATGCCAGAGCCGACGCACCCAGTGACGGCAGTGACCGTTAACGCTGAACCCTGGACACCCACCATGGATGCCATCGGGTTTGTTGAGCCCAATCAAGGGATCACCTTAACCACGCAAATTGCCGGTGTGGTGGATGTGATCAACTTTGAATCAGGCCAAACCGTTAAACGTGGGCAAAATCTGGTTGAACTCGACTCTAGCGTTGAAAAAGCCAACTTGGCAAGTACGCAAGCACGATTACCCGCCGCAGAAGCCAAGTTCAAACGTTATCAAGGACTGTTTACTAAAGGGTCGATTTCTAAAGAAGCATTGGATGAAGCTGAAGCGAATTACCGTTCTTTACAAGCTGACATTAATGCGCTTGAAGCCACCATTGCACGTCGTAATCTTCAAGCTCCCTTTGATGGTGTGATTGGCCTGCGTAATGTATTTATGGGTGAGTACCTGCAGCCAGGTACCGATATTGCTCGGCTAGAAGATACCTCGGTAATGAAACTGCGCTTTACCGTGCCGCAAACCGATATCTCGAAGCTCCGTCTAAGCCAGGCATTACGCATTACAGTCGATGCTTATCCTGAAAAAGAATTCATCGGCTCTATCAGTGCTATCGAGCCTGCGGTCAACAGCCAGAGCGGCCTGATTAAAGTGGAAGCCAATATTCCCAACAATGATGGCCAGTTACGCTCAGGGATGTTCGCCCGCGCCGATATCGTTTTGCCGACGGTTGAGAATCAAATCGTGATTGATCAAACCGCGATTAACTTCAATCTATACGGTGAAAGTGTGTATGTGATCCGTGAAGAAGATGGAGAAAAGCGCGCTTATCAACAAGTCCTTAAAGTCGGCGAGCGTCGTGGCCATCAAGCACGCATTATCGACGGTCTAAAGCCTGGCGATCAGGTTGTTACGTCCGGCCAGGTGCGCTTAAGCAATGGCTCTAAAGTGAAAATCGTCGACAACGACGCTCTCACTCCACCAGAACAATTACCTCAATTGTAAGACGAGGATGTGATGCGCTTTACTGATATTTTTATCCGGCGCCCAGTGCTAGCTGCGTCAATCAGTATTCTGATTGCGCTGCTCGGCTTGCAGTCTTTATTTAAGATGCAAGTTAGGGAATACCCGGAGATGACCAATACCGTGGTCACCATCACAACCAGCTATTATGGTGCCAGTGCTGACTTGATTCAGGGTTTTATTACCACCCCGCTCGAGCAAGCTGTCGCCCAAGCTGACAATATTGACTTTATGACCTCAGAATCGGTGCTGGGATCATCGACAATCACAGTCAACATGAAGCTAAATACCGATCCGAATGCCGCCTTGGCAGATATACTGGCCAAAGTCAATTCGGTAAGGGCACAGCTCCCGGCAGAATCAGAAGATCCGTCCGTATCCATGTCGACCGGCTCTACGACCGCGGTCATGTATATCGGTTTTACCTCGCCAGAACTCGACTCGAGCCAGATCACCGATTATCTTGAGCGCGTGGTTAAACCCCAATTGTTTACTGTGGGTGGGGTGTCAAAAATCGATCTATATGGCGGGGTGAAGTACGGCTTACGTGTATGGCTTGATCCTGAAAAGATGGCGGCCTTTAAGCTAAGTGCCACTGATGTCATGTCAGTACTCGATGCCAATAACTACCAGTCGGCAACCGGTCAAGCTACCGGTACCTTTATGGTCTACAACGGCAGTGCGGATACGCAAGTTTCAACGCCAGAAGAGTTAGCCAAACTGGTGGTTGATACGCAAGATGGCCGCATCGTGCGGTTAGGCGATATTGCTAACGTCTCGCTGGAAAAAAGTCACGACCGAGTCCGAGCGCTTGCCAATGGTTCTGAGGCAGTTGTCGCAGCCATTAACGCTACTCCCTCAGCCAACCCGATCAATATTGCTGCCGACGTGGTGGACATGTTGCCCGAAGTGGAACGTAACATGCCCAGCAACATTGAAATGAACGTGTTGTATGACTCGTCGAATGCGATCAATGAGTCAATCAATGAGGTAATCAAAACCATCATCGAAGCCGCGTTAATTGTGTTGGTGGTTATTACTCTGTTCTTGGGCTCGTTCCGCGCGGTAATCATCCCCATTATTACCATCCCGCTGTCGCTGATTGGTGTAGCGCTAGTGATGGAAATGATTGGCTTCTCACTGAACTTGATGACGCTACTGGCCATGGTTCTGGCCATCGGCTTGGTGGTCGATGACGCCATTGTGGTGCTCGAGAATATCGACCGTCATATTAAGTTAGGTGAGTCGCCGTTCCGTGCCGCCATCATTGGTACCCGTGAGATAGCAGTGCCCGTTATTTCTATGACGCTAACACTGGCAGCCGTTTATGCCCCTATCGCCATGATGGGCGGGATCACCGGCTCCCTGTTTAAGGAGTTTGCATTAACGCTTGCTGGGGCGGTGTTTGTGTCCGGTATTGTGGCACTGACGCTCTCGCCGGTGATGTGTGCGACCTTGTTAAAAGCCAATGCGCAACCGAGCCGTTTTGAGTTAGCAGTACATCGCTTCCTTGATGGGATGACAGATAAGTATGCGCGTATGCTCAGCAAGGTGATGGAGCGCCGTCCGGTGATCGTGACGTTTGCGGTGATTGTATTCGCTTCCCTGCCGGTGCTGTTTAGCTTTATCCCTAGTGAGCTTGCTCCGTCAGAGGATAAAGGCGTGGTGGTCATGATGGGTACTGCGCCCTCCACCGCTAACTTGGATTACATCCAAAACAGCATGGAGGAAGTAAACCAAAAACTGGACCAGCAACCCGAAGTGGCTTTCTCACAAGTCTTCTCCGGGGTACCTAAGTCGAATCAAGCCTTTGGTATCGCCTCATTAGTACCTTGGAGCGAGCGGGAAGCGAGCCAGTCTGAGGTAGTCAAACGCATGGCGAATGAAGTGAAGGATATTCCAGGTATGAAGGTCACCACCTTCGAAATGCCGGAATTGCCAGGTGCTTCCTCAGGTTTGCCTATTCAATTTGTGGTGACATCGCCCAATAACTTCGAAAGCCTGTATCAGGTAACCGCTGAAATCATGGGCGAAGTGCAATCAAGCCCAAATTTCGTTTACTCGGAGCTTAACCTTAACTTCGACTCCGCCACCATGAATATCCATATTGATAAGGATAAAGCGGGATCGTATGGCGTCACCATGCGTGATATCGGTACGACGATCGGGACCATGATGGCCGACGGCTACATTAATCGTATTGACTTTGACGGCCGATCGTATGAAGTGATCCCGCAAGTTGAGCGTAAATATCGCCTTAATCCTGAGTCGATCGAAAGCTACTACGTGAGCGCTGCCAACGGTGATTCGATACCTCTCGGCTCTTTGATTGATATTGAAGTGACAGGCGAGCCGCGCTCGTTACCTCATTTTAATCAATTGAATGCCGCGACGATTAGTGCCGTTGCTGCCCCTAGCGTGACCATGGGTACCGCCGTAGAGTGGTTTGAAAGCAAAGCGGCAGAACTGCCAAAAGGGTATCAGCACGATTATCTTGGTGAATCGCGTCAATACGTCACTGAAGGCAGTGCACTGTATGCAACTTTCTTGTTTGCGCTGGCGATTATTTACTTAGTGCTTGCGATTCAGTTCGAATCGCTACTCGACCCTCTGGTGATCTTGGTCTCAGTGCCTCTGGCGATTTGTGGCGCTTTGATTGCTTTGGCGTGGGGGCTGTCATCGATGAATATCTACTCGCAGGTGGGGCTGATAACCTTGATAGGTCTAATTACCAAGCACGGTATTTTGATCTGTGAAGTTGCCAAAGAGCAGCAGCTATATCACCAAGCCAGTCGAATGGATGCGGTAAAAGAGGCTGCAAAAATTCGTCTGCGTCCGATCTTGATGACAACAGCTGCAATGATTGCAGGCCTTATCCCGCTTATGTTTGCCAGCGGCGCCGGTGCCGAACAACGCTTTAGCATCGGGATAGTCATCGTGGCGGGTCTTGCCATCGGGACATTATTCACGCTATTCGTTCTGCCAGTGATTTATACCTATCTGGCCAGCAAGCACAAGCCGCTGCCGGTGTTTGTCGAAGACGATGAGCTTGATAAGCTCGATGAAGACTATCGTGCATCACATTAATGCATCCTATTAAGGGCCTACGGGCCCTTTTCTTTTGTCATCCTTTCGACAAGCTGTACGTATTTACATAGAATAAAGACAGTTAATAAAGGAGTATTCCATGTTTGACCCGAAAAAACTTGAGCAAATGGCCAAGCAAATTCACGATGCCATGCCTCAGCCTGTCAAAGAGTTAGGCACGGATATGGAAAGCCGTGTGCGCCAAGCCATTCAAGGCCAGCTGACTAAGCTTGACGTGGTAAGCCGTGAGGAGTTTGATGTACAAACTCAGGTATTACTGCGCACGCGTCAAAAGCTCACCGAGCTCGAAGCAAAGCTTGAAGAAATGGAAACAAAGATCGGCCAATCGCAAGATAACCAGCAATAACCGATCGCATCAACGCAAAAAGCCTGACCCTCAGGCCAGGCTTATCTCTGCGTATCATTTCAACTGACGGCAGTCAGTTATCGAGCGCAGTTAGCTATTAAGCGTAATTAGTTATCAAGCGCGATTAATTATCAAGTGCAATCTGCTTCATATCAGTCATATAGCCGCGTAACTCTTCGCCGATATATTCGATCGGGTGATGACGAATACGGTCATTCACTTCAATCAAGGTGGCGTTATCAACCTGATTAGATGTTTCTGACAATCCTTTGCCAATCACATCCGCGCCCACCGTTGGCATAAAATGCTCGCGCAACAATGGCGTCGCGACATTAGCGAACAAGTAGTTACCGTACTCTGCCGTATCGGAAATAACCACGTTCATTTCGTAAAGACGCTTACGTGCAATGGTGTTGGCAATCAACGGCAACTCATGCAATGACTCGTAATACGCCGACTCTTCCACAATACCGGATGACACCATGACCTCAAAGGCAAGCTCGACCCCAGCACGCACCATAGCAACCATCAAAATACCGTTATCAAAGAATTCTTGCTCACTGATACTGGCATCTGACTCGGGATAGTTTTCAAACGCGGTCTGTGCCGTTTCCTCACGCCAAGTGAAAAGATCTTTATCGCCATTATCCCAATCGGCCATCATGGTCGCGGAGAAATGGCCAGAGATAATGTCATCCATGTGTTTGTTGTAAAGGGGACGCATAAGCTCTTTAAGCGACTCCGACAGCTCAAAGGCTTTTACTTTCGCGGGGTTGGACAAGCGATCCATCATATGCGTGATGCCACCGAATTTCAGCGCTTCAGTAATGGTTTCCCAGCCATATTGAATAAGTTTCCCCGCATAACCCGGCTCAACACCTTCTGCAATCATTTTCTCATAGCAAACAACCGATCCGGCCTGCAGCATGCCACACAGGATGGTTTGTTCGCCCATCAGGTCTGATTTTACTTCCGCCACAAACGAAGACGCTAGCACCCCGGCACGATGACCGCCGGTTGCGGCTGCCCATGCTTTCGCAACCTCAAAGCCTTCGCCGTTAGGATCATTTTCTGGGTGGACCGCGATCAGCGTCGGCACACCAAAGCCGCGTTTATACTCTTCACGCACTTCGGTACCTGGACACTTAGGCGCCACCATAACGACGGTAATATCTTCACGAATGCGCTGACCCACTTCGACGATATTAAAGCCATGAGAGTAACCGAGCGCAGCGCCATCTTTCATCAACGGCATGACGGTCTCTACGACGTTGGAGTGTTGCTTATCTGGGGTCAGATTGATCACCAAATCCGCTTGTGGGATCACATCTTGGTAGCTCCCCACTTTAAACCCATGATCGACCGCGTTTTGGTAAGAAGGACGCTTCTCATCAATCGCCGCCTGACGCAGTGCATAAGCCACATCGAGACCAGAGTCACGCATGTTTAGACCCTGGTTAAGCCCTTGCGCCCCACAGCCAACAATCACCACTTTTTTACCTTTGAGGAATTCGGCCTCGTTGGCAAATTCATCGCGCGACATAAATCGACAAACGCCTAATTGTTCCAATTGTTGACGCAAATTCAGGGTATTAAAGTAGTTCGCCATAGGGTGCTCCATTGATTCGAATCCATGATTGGGTGTGTTTTCACCGCTTAATTTTGATACTACCTTAACCGTCACATTGCCTAAAGTGATATATTCACAACATGACATTGCAAATAAAGCAAGAACACACCATGAACACCAAACAACTTACGGGTTTTCTTCACCTCTGTGATACCAAAAGCTATACCCGTGCGGCAAAAGCCATGCATGCTAGCCCATCGGCCTTAAGTCGGATTATTCAACGGCTTGAGGGGGACATCGGTCAACCGTTGTTTATTCGGACTAACAAAGCCGTTACCTTAACACCCGCAGGAAAAACGTTATTACCCGTGGCGCGAGAAATCTTACAACTATGGCATACCACCAAAGCCAATATTAATGAACATGCCTCTTTGCTCGGCGGTAAACTCACGCTCTTTTGCTCGGTCACCGCCAGCTATAGCCATTTACCTGAGCTCCTCGCGCGATTTCGTCAGCAATACCCAAATATCGAGCTACAACTGCTGACCGGCGATCCCGCTCAGGCAGAAGAAAAGGTGCAAGACAATAGTGCAGACATTGCCATTGCCGCTAAACCAAAGTATTTGTCGTCAAGTTTAGTCTTTCAACCCATTGATACCGTGAGCTTGTCGGTTATCGCGCCGGCAATGGCCAGCAGTGGCATTGATCTGCAAACCATTGACTGGCAACACACACCTTTGATCTTGCCCGAAGCAGGGACAGCCCGTGATCTCGCGGATCAGTGGCTAGCCAGCAAAAGCATCGAACCAAACGTCTACGCACAAATAGCGGGTCACGAGGCGATAGTCAGTATGGTGGCATTAGGCTGTGGTATTGGTGTTGCACCGGATGTGGTGATTGATAACAGTCCAGTAAAGGACAAGGTTGAGCGCTTACGCCAAGAAATTGTGCAACCTCTCGAACTAGGCCTTTGTTGTAAAACTTCCCGCGCCAAAGAGCCTTTACTCAATGCCCTACTCGATACGATGCGATAATCCAAAAAGCCCCAACATCACTATCCAGGGGCTTAAACGCAAAAAACCCCAGCTTTTCAGCTAGGGTTTCTAAGTAGTGGCGGAGTGGACGGGACTCGAACCCGCGACCCCCGGCGTGACAGGCCGG
>NZ_MUFR01000028.1:0-45567 GCF_001996185.1 Salinivibrio costicola subsp. alcaliphilus | reverse complement strand
TTACTGTGACTCTTCCTGAGATCGCAGGGTCTTTGACGTCTCGTATTAACGATAACTTTCAGATGTTCAATCATGCATCTTCAAGTTAATTGGGTATATTGGTGTGTCGATTGCGGTGGCTCTGATCTTAGGGTTAGGATGCTTTGTGCAGAGTTTGATTGGCTTTGGAATGGCGATCGTAGCGGCGCCACTTTTATTGATGATTGATCCGAAATTGGTACCAACGACAATTTCGATGGTGGGGCTGACATTAGCCAGTATTAACGCTTGGCAATATCGTCATCAGTTGTCTTTTCGTGATTTGAGTTGGGCGTACTTCGGCCGAGTGCCAGGCACCGCGGTTGCGGGCGGGATCATGTTGGTAGTCACAACACAAATGCTTGAAATTATTATAGGTGCTGCCGTCTTGCTCGCTGTGTTTGCCAGTGTGATGCGCTTTAATATTGCCCCCAACCGGCGTAACTTTTTTATCGCTGGGTTTACGTCGGGAGTCATGGGAACAACGACCAGTATCGGTGGTCCACCGATGGCGCTTGTGTTACAGCATGCAGAGGTGAATAAAATGCGCGCCTGTTTGGCAGGCTACTTTGTTGTGAGCTGCATTTTGTCTTTAATCGCCTTGAGCGCGACCGATTATCTAACCTGGTGGCATGTCAAACAAGCGGCATTTGCTGTTCCTGCCGTATTGCTGGCGACCTGGTTGGCTTACCGTATTGCGCCACGTGTTAAACCGCAATTTGTTCGCCGAGCGATGCTAATACTCTGTACATTGGCGGGGATAAGTACATTGGCGCGCGGACTTATCGGTGCTTAAAGGTCGCACCCCATCAGCGTGGGGTGCGACCGATGGTGTGAATCAAGGTCGGCCCTCGGTGTGTTATCCGATAAATTGCGCCGCGACAACCGTGATACCGCCGACCATTGCCAGGCTCAATCCAAGATTACCGCCAATGACTTGATAGTGCTCGTCAGTTGAGACCGTCTGGCGTGCCTTACGCACCATCAAAACCGGGAGTACCACGGCAAGAATGACGAGTGCGATCGCGGCGTATCCTAACGCTGTGATAAAACCCTGCGGATAATACAGCGCAAAGACCAACGGTGGGAGGTAGGTAATAGCCGCTGTTTGTAAGCGCCCACGCACGCTATCTTGGCGGTTAAAGCTGTCGGAGATAAAGTCAAACAAGCCTAAACTGACGCCGAGAAAAGACGTAGCTAGTGCTAAATCGGCGAACAGTGAGATGCTTGAAGCGATATAGTCTTGTTGAACCACTGATTGGATAATTGCCACAAACTGGGACAGTTCACCGTTTTGTACCAAGGTAGACTGTGCCACCGTCCCGAGGCTGGCTACTTGCCAAAAGATATACAAGGCCAACGGAAGGGTAGAGCCAATAATCATGACCTTTCTTAGCGAAGGTAAGTCGATCCCGACGTATCGCACAATAGAAGGAATACTGCCGTGGAAGCCAAAAGACGTGAAAATGACCGGTAACGCGGCAACCAGCAAACCTCGTTCAACGGGCATTTCGACTAAGTTGATGCTAGAGACATGAGGCGTCAGTAGGGTTAAGGCCAAGATTAAGAATAATAACTTAATGGTGAATAACCCGCGGTTAATTAAATCCACTTTACTGGTGCCCAATGTCACCACAAGACCGAAAACCAGCGTAAATAAAACGGCGCCTGCCGCAGGTGGTAGCTCAATGGCCGACCATTGCGCTAGCTTTTCATTTAATTGGCTGCCCCCACCTGCAATATATGCGGCACAAAGTGAGTAGAATAAAAAGAGCATCGCAAACGACGCCAGCCATTTTCCTTTATTCCCCAAAAACTGTTTCGCTAAACTGTGCAATGTCGCGTCGGCCTCTGCGAACTGATGCACTTCTAACATCAGTAAGGCGGTATAGGTCATTAAGGCCCACATCGCACCCATGAGTGCCATCGATGCGCCAAACCCGATGCCGGCAGAGGCAAGAGGCAACGCCAGCATACCGGCGCCAATGGTTGTGCCCGCAATAATGAGCGAACTTCCGAGTACTTTATTCATATTATGTTTAACCAATGTTAATAAATAGTTAATTGTTGTGTTCGCACAAAAGATAACCTGAATTTATTCGTATTGTGCATCGTCTAGACAGATAAAAAAACGGCTTTGTGTAATGTTACAGGTACGGTGTTGTAAAATAAAGTGTACGACAAGGGTGGGGTAGTGCATTGTGCCGTCTAATGTCATAATCAAGGTCGGATGATCGCGACAACAAGGAGCGGCAAGGTGGACAAACAACAACATGAAACCCCATTGCCACGGATCGCAATGCTCTCGACAGGTGAAGAGGTATTGCTGGGTGATATTACCGATACCAACGCCGCTTGGCTTTCAAGAGTATTATTTGAAAACGGGCTGGCGATGTCTCGTCGTGTGACTATCGGCGATGAACTTGATGATATGGCGATTGAGCTTGTACGCCTGTCACAAACGGAAGAGGTCGTGATCGTAAATGGCGGATTAGGACCGACCACGGATGATTTAACCACGGCGGCCATGGCTGCTGCGATGGGGGTAGAGTTAACCCTCAATGAAGCGTGGTTAGACGAGTTAAAACAGCGGTTTGAGCGTCGAGGCCGGCCGATGGCCCAAAGTAACCTCAAGCAGGCGATGCTGCCAGAAGGCGCAAGGTTAATTGATAACCCCAAAGGCACTGCTTGTGGCTTTCACTGTGAGCTCAACGGGTGTCACTTTTACTTTACGCCCGGAGTGCCTTCTGAGTTTTTCTCAATGGTTGAACAGCAAATTCTTCCTGAGTTGTTACATAATTACCCAGCCAAAGCGCGATCGTGTTACCGTTTATTTACATTTGGGCTGTCAGAGTCGGGGATAAGCGATGTGATGGCATCGTTAGTGCTTCCCAATAGTGCAACACTCGGGTATCGCTCCAGCTTGCCGTTTATTGAAGTTAAGTTGTTCATCGAAGCGGATCATGTTGAAAAAGATGCGGTTCTGGACGCGTTACGGCATCGTCTTGCGGACTATGTCGTGTCCTTTTCTGAGCCGATGACGGCGGCATTGGCTGCGGATATCAATCATCACGGTGTGGTGTTAAAAGTTGCGGAACAATTCACTGGTGGTTGGCTGGCGAGCACTTTAAACGGTCAGGCGGCACATCTGGTTGAGCAGGGGTGGGTAATGTCGAATGCGCATGTGCCAGAGCAAGCGGTCGCTAATCCCTTAGCCGCGTCATTAGCGATGGCAAGTGCGACGACGTCGCCAGGACAGCGTCAAATCGGACTTGCCTGCGGACCTGAGCTTCACGGCCAGATATGTGTGGCGATTTCTACCCCAGAAGGTGAATGGGGGCAGCGGCTTAGTTTTAAGCGACACCTTTCAAATGACGATGCACGTTGTTATATGGCGACGGTCTTATTAGACATGCTACGGCGTTATCTTAGTGGTGAAGCCGTTATTGCGGATTATGCATCCTTAACTCGCCACGACGACATTTTTATCGATGCACAGACGCTGGCGTAGAGAAGGTTACAGAAAAGAAGAACACGCCACGAGGCGGTGACTGTCGGTCACGCCTCGTTCACTTGTTTTTTAATGCATGCCGGTTGGTAGTCAAAGACAATTGAGACGTTAGTTTGTGGGGCACTTTGGCAGGCAAGGATTTCCCCGGGCATCACGAAAGCCATGGCATCGTGTTGAGTGACCGAACCTTGATTAAGTTTACAGCGACACGCACCACACAGACCACTTCGGCACTGATATTCAGGCTGAATGCCAGCATTTTCGAGCTGTTCAAGCAAGTTTTGGTGGGTGTTGCCACCCACCTCCACGCCATTCACGTCGATAGTGATACGGGTCATAGTTCAAAATCACCGAAGTCTTCAACGCTGACTTCATTGTCAATCTGTCCCACCAAGTAGGAGCTAATCTCCGCTTCTTGTGGGGCAACTTGCACGTTATCCGATGACAACCATGCATTAATCCAAGGAATGGGGTTTTGGGTTGCATCGTCGTACGCGGGGGCGAGGCCAACAGCGGACATACGCAGGTTGGTAATGTATTCCACGTATTGACACAAGATGTCTTTGTTCAACCCAATCATGGAGCCATCACGGAATAGATACTCGGCCCAATCCTTCTCTTGCTCGGCGGCTTTTTTAAACAGATCAAAGCATTCTTGCTCGCATTCTTTTGCGATCTCAGCCATTTCAGGATCGTCCTGACCGCTCCGCAGAATATTGAGCATATGTTGTGTGCCGGTCAGGTGCAGCGCTTCGTCACGCGCGATAAATTTAATGATCTTGGCGTTACCTTCCATTAATTCGCGCTCAGCAAACGCAAACGAACAGGCAAAGCTGACGTAGAAGCGAATCGCTTCAAGTGCATTCACTGACATTAAACACAAATACAACTGACGTTTTAGGGCACGCAAACTCACGGTGACGGTATGACCGTTAATGGTGTGTGTGCCTTCACCAAGCTGATGATAGTAGTTGCTTAGTTGAATAAGATCGTCGTAATACTGCGCAATATCTTCGGCGCGCTTTTGAATGTGTTCATTCATCACAATGTCGTCAAAGACAACCGCTGGATCAGCGACAATATTACGAATGATATGCGTGTAAGAGCGCGAATGAATGGTTTCTGAGAAACTCCACGTTTCAATCCAGGTCTCTAGCTCCGGAATGGAAACCAATGGAAGCAGTGCCACATTTGGGCTACGACCTTGGATAGAATCCAATAATGTTTGATACTTCAAGTTACTGATGAAAATATGCTTTTCATGTTCAGGTAGCTTGTTGTAGTCAATACGGTCGCTTGATACATCGACTTCTTCTGGGCGCCAAAAGAAAGACAGCTGCTTTTCGATCAGCTTTTCAAAAATCTCATATTTTTGCTGGTCATAACGGGCAACGTTGACCGATTGGCCCAAGAACATCGGTTCTTTAAGCGGATCGTTGTTAATTTTAGAAAACGTACTGTAAGCCATGAATCTTATTAACCTCTAGAAAAGGGCCCGGGTGGGGCCCTTCGCATATTGTGTTAGATCTTACATGCACCGCCGGCACAATCATCATCGGCAGCTTGTGCCGCGCTTGAGTCGGATTGACCGTCCGTCGCGCCATCACGGGTGTTGTGATAATACAGGGTTTTTACCCCTAATTTATAAGCTGTGAGCAGATCTTTAAGCAGTTGGTTCATAGGAACTTTACCGCTTGCATGTCGGCTCGGATCATAATTGGTGTTGGCAGAAATCGCTTGGTCAACGAATTTTTGCATGATACCCACTAACTGTAAGTAACCCTCATTGCTACCAATGTTCCAGAGTAGTTCGTAGTTATTTTTATATTTATCATACTCCGGTACCACCTGCTTCAAGATGCCATCTTTTGATGCTTTGACCGAGACAAAACCACGCGGTGGCTCAATGCCATTGGTGGCATTTGAGATTTGCGAAGACGTCTCAGACGGCATCAGCGCTGTCAGGGTCGAGTTACGCAAACCATGGGTTTGAATATCCTTACGTAGGGTTTCCCAATCCAGATGAAGCGGTTCGTCGCAAATCGCGTCTAAATCTTTTTTATACGTATCAATAGGGAGAATGCCCTGTGCATAGGTGGTTTCATTAAAGGCTGGACACGCGCCTTTCTCTTTCGCCAGCTCTACCGATGCACGCAATAAGTGGTATTGGATGGCTTCAAAGGTACGATGCGTGAGGCCATTCGCACTGCCATCCGAATAACGCACGCCATGTTTAGCCAGGTGGTATGCGAAGTTAATGACACCCACACCGAGCGTACGACGGTTCATGGTCGCTTTACGTGCGGCGGGCAATGGATAGTCTTGGTAATCCAACAACGCATCCAGTGCACGAATGGTCAATTCAGCTAGCTCACCCAACTCATCGAGTGATTCAAGCGCACCCAGGTTAAAGGCCGAGAGGGTACACAGTGCAATTTCACCGTTCTCGTCTTCAACATTATTCAGTGGCTTAGTGGGGAGGGCAATCTCCAGACACAGGTTCGACTGACGAATCGGCGCAACAGATGGATCAAACGGGCTATGCGTATTGCAATGGTCCACATTTTGAATGTAAATACGGCCTGTTGACGCACGCTCTTGCATCATCAGTGAGAACAAATCCACGGCTTTAACGGTTTCACGCTGGATTGATTCATCTGCTTCGTACTGGGTATACAGACGCTCAAATTCTTCTTGGTTTTCAAAGAATGCGTCATAGAGCCCTGGCACATCTGATGGTGAGAACAACGAGATGTTGCCACCTTTAAGCAAACGGGTGTACATCAGCTTGTTAATTTGTACCCCGTAGTCCATATGGCGGACACGGTTCTCTTCGACGCCTCGGTTATTCTTCAATACCAGTAGCGATTCAACTTCACGGTGCCACATCGGGTAGAACAAAGTCGCTGCACCACCACGTACGCCACCTTGTGAGCAACATTTCACCGCGGTTTGGAAATACTTATAAAAAGGGATACAGCCGGTGTGGAAAGCTTCACCGCCACGAATAGGGCTACCCAGTGCACGAATGCGGCCTGCGTTAATGCCAATCCCTGCGCGCTGTGACACGTAGCGAACAATGGCACTGGACGTCGCATTGATTGAATCCAAGCTGTCGTCACACTCAATCAGCACGCAAGAGCTAAACTGGCGTGTTGGTGTCCGTACGCCTGACATAATCGGCGTTGGCAGCGAAATTTTAAACTGCGACGCGGCATTGTAGAAGCGGCGAATATAGTCAAGACGCGTTTCTTTGGGATAAGAGGCAAACAAACAGGCAGCGACCATCATGTACAAGAACTGCGCGCTCTCGTAAATCTCACCGGTGACACGGTTTTGTACCAGGTATTTACCTTCCAGCTGTTTGACGGCCGCATACGAGAAATTCATATCACGCCAGTGATCGAGATAGCCATCCAGGGTCTCGAGCTCTTCGAGGCTGTAGTCTTCCAAAATGTGTTTATCGTATTTGCCTTTCTCAACCATGCCTTTTACATGATCAACCAGCTTAGGTGGCTCGAATTGGCCATAGGCTTTTTTACGTAAATGGAAGACAGCCAAACGCGCAGCGAGATATTGATAATCCGGGCTTTCTTCAGAGATAAGGTCGGCAGCGGCTTTGATGATTGTCTCGTGGATATCTTCAGTGCGCATGCCATCGTAAAACTGGATGTGAGAGCGCATCTCAACCAGAGAAACGGAAACGTTTGAGAGGCCTTCGGCAGCCCAAGTCACAACGCGATGGATTTTGTCGAGGTTTAAGTTTTCTTTGCGTCCATCACGCTTTAATACGGTAATTTCTTGGTTCATTTGTATGCTTTCCCAATATTTCCTTGCCAAACTGCTCTTTTTGCAAGTTCTTATAAAATGCTGATGATTTTTTGGTCGGCCTCTATGCGGACGTTGCGTCGTTCATACACTATATATAGGGGTCGGCGTGTAAGTCGGTTACAAGATAGTGATATAGGCGCACTTTTGCAAGCCAATCTGACGGCCTTAGGGTGTGGATATCTTGGGGATGTTATCCTTAAAGTTAGTAACTACCAACCTACTGGCTCAAGGCCGCCAAGATTAATGAAAATTTCAATCACTGAAAGGCAAAAATTAGCAATAAAAAAAATTTATTTTGGTTGATCTTAGTCATGATCAGTGATCGGTTTTAACTGATTGAAAAGTCAGCAAACCCCACAAAATGTGGGGTGTGACTAGGATCCAAGAAAGGCGCTAAGCTGTGTTGGTGTGGTAAAAATATGATCTGCTTCCCAATTGCGAATTAGCGCCGGATCACCCACATATCCCCAGCCAGCAACAATCGACTTCATATTCGCTGCATGAGCCGCCCGAGTATCATTTTCGATATCTCCGACGTAGAAGCAGCACTCTGGCGCACAATCAAGCGTTTTGGCCGCTTCTAAAAGAGGTAATGGATGTGGCTTAGCGTGCGCATAAGTATCGGCACCCACAATCACTTGTGCCGCTTGCAGACGCGGAAAGTGGTCGAGTAACTGATGAGTGAGCCCTTCAGGCTTATTGGTCACAATGCCCCAACGCATCGCTAAATGCGTCAACTTATCCAGCAGTGCATCAATACCTGGATACACCTGCGTCCCTTGGCAAATCGCTTGGCCATAATGATAAAGAAAGCGCGCACGTAAGGCGATAGGATCTTGATGTTTTGCTTGCTCGCCAAATCCGGCCGTGAGCAGCCCTCGCGCCCCAAAACTGGTGTGGGTGTATATTTGCTCCGCGGTCAAAGGCGGCAGGTCAAATTCGGCTAAAACACGATTCGCAGCTTCACCCATATCGGGCGCAGTATCGAGCAGGGTGCCATCAAGATCAAAGAGGATGGTCGACGGAGTCATGCCAGCTTGCTTCCTTTTCAGTCGGTTAGGGGGCCTGAGTATGAACGAGATAATTCACATCGACATTGGTATTCGACAGCTTATAGGTGTCGAAAAACGGATTATAGTGCAACCCAGTCATATCTTGGGCATTAAGCGAGGTGTTATCAATCATTGTCATCAGCTCTGAGGGCCGAATAAATTTATGATGCTCGTGGGTGCCTTTCGGGACTAACTTCAGAATGTGCTCGGCACCGACAATCGCAAATAGCCAGGATTTTGTATTGCGATTTAAGGTTGAGAAAAAGACATGGCCACCCGGTTTAACCATTTGGGCACAGGCGTGAATGACAGAGGCGGGCTCAGGGACATGCTCTAGCATCTCCATACATGTCACTACATCGTATTGCTGGACAAAGCTACTGGCGTGTTCTTCGGCTGTTGATTGGATGTATTGAACATCGACGCCCGCTTCAAGCGCGTGGAGTCGGGCAACGGTGAGTGGCTCTTTACCCATATCTAAGCCGGTGACGTCGGCGCCTTCTTGCGCCATGCTTTCTGCAAGGATCCCGCCACCGCAGCCGACATCGAGCACCTTCTTACCAAATAGTCCACCGGCTTTGGCCATCACATAGTCAAGACGCAGAGGATTGATTTGGTGTAGAGGCTTAAACTCACCCTCTAAATCCCACCAACGTGATGCCATGTCTTCAAACTTTTGAATTTCTGCCGGATCGACATTTGATACCTGAGTCATAACTACAGCTTCCTTATCGGTTTTGCTGCATTATAGCGAAATCCAACACGATAAAAAGAAGCCTATCTATCAGCGCGACGTGATACATCAGGCCAGCGCGCTCAGACACCTTGTGGGCTTATATTCTTAAAAATGCATAGCCAGATACGGAAGTGGTGGGTTTTTATCCGTATAGACGCATTCAGAGCGTCTACTAACGAGATCCGTGATACATCTTGGCCATATTCACGTGTCTCGTAGAAGGCTTTGTGTTATTCTCCGTAGTCACGTATTTGAATACGCAAACATTATTTTGAGGGATGTTGGCTCCATGAGCGATCTTGCTAAAGAGATCACGCCAGTCAATATCGAAGAGGAGCTGAAAAGCTCATACCTCGACTATGCAATGTCCGTCATTGTTGGCCGAGCTCTTCCTGACGTGCGTGATGGCCTAAAGCCAGTACACCGCCGCGTATTATTCGCGATGAACGTACTAGGCAACGACTGGAACAAGCCATATAAGAAATCGGCCCGTGTGGTCGGTGATGTGATCGGTAAGTATCACCCACACGGTGATAGTGCGGTTTACGACACCATTGTGCGAATGGCGCAGTCATTCTCGCTACGCTACAGGTTGGTAGATGGTCAAGGTAACTTCGGTTCTATTGACGGCGATTCTGCGGCGGCGATGCGTTACACCGAAGTGCGCATGGCAAAAATTGCCCATGAACTGCTCGCCGATCTTGATAAAGAAACCGTGGATTATGTGCCAAACTACGATGGCACCGAACAAATCCCGGATGTGTTGCCAACACGCGTACCTAACCTGCTCGTCAACGGTGGGTCAGGCATTGCGGTCGGGATGGCAACCAACATCCCACCTCACAACTTAACCGAAGTGGTTAATGGTTGTCTGGCTTACATCGATAACGAAGATATTACCATCGACGAGTTGATGGACTACATCCCAGGCCCTGACTTTCCAACCGCGGCAATGATCAATGGCCGTAAAGGGATTGAAGACGCTTACAAAACGGGCCGTGGTAAAGTTTACTTACGTGCCAAAGCGGATATCGAAACAGAAAAAAATGGTAAAGAGACCATCGTTGTTAACGAGATCCCTTACCAAGTCAACAAAGCGCGTTTGATTGAAAAAATCGCCGAGTTGGTAAAAGACAAAAAAATCGATGGTATTTCTGCACTGCGTGATGAGTCGGATAAAGACGGCATGCGGATTGTCATCGAATGTCGCCGCGATGCGGTTGCGGAAGTGGTTCTAAACAACCTCTACGCGCAAACGCAATTGCAGACATCGTTCGGTATCAACATGGTGGCGCTGGACAACAACCAGCCGAAGCTTTTCAATTTGAAAGAAATGTTGAAATGCTTTGTCAATCACCGCCGCGAAGTGGTTACACGTCGAACGGTTTACGAATTACGTAAAGCACGCGATCGTGCCCATATCCTGGAAGGGCTCGCGGTCGCGCTTGCCAACATCGATGAAGTGATTGAACTGATTCGTCAAGCACCAACACCTGCTGTTGCCAAGCAAGAGTTACAAGACCAAGGTTGGAAACTCGGTGGCGTATCGGCAATGCTTGAAGCGGTTGGGGGCGAAAATGCCCGTCCAGAGTGGCTCGCGGCAGAATTTGGTGCCCGCAACGATGGGTCTTACTATCTCACTGAGCAACAAGCGCAAGCGATCTTGGATCTGCGTTTGCACAAGCTTACTGGGCTTGAGCACGAAAAGATCTTAGACGAGTACAAAGGGCTTCTAGAGCAAATCGCGGAGCTATTACACATCTTAGCGAGCACTGAGCGCTTGATGGAGGTCATCCGTGAAGAGCTGGAAGCGGTGCGTGATAGCTATGGTGATAAGCGTCTAACTGAGATCACTGCGGCAAGTGCCGACATTGATATCGAAGATCTGATCAACCAAGAAGATGTGGTAGTGACGTGGTCACACGACGGGTACGTCAAGTACCAAGCGTTGAGTGACTATGACGCGCAACGTCGTGGTGGTAAAGGCAAATCGGCGACGCGCATGAAAGATGAAGACTTCATCGAGCGTCTATTGGTGGCAAATACCCACGACACCATCTTATGCTTCTCCACCCGTGGCCGCATGTACTGGCTGAAAGTTTATCAATTGCCGCATGCGTCACGTAATGCCCGTGGTAAGCCGATTGTTAACTTACTCCCGCTTGAAGACGGTGAGCGAATTACCGCTATTCTACCGGTGCGTGAGTACGAGGAAGACAAGTATGTCTTTATGGCAACCGCACACGGCACGGTGAAGAAAACGCCGTTGACTGACTTTAGTCGTCCACGTAGCGCCGGTATTATTGCGGTGAACTTACGTGACAACGATAGCCTGATTGGCGCGCAGCTCACCGACGATAGCAGCGAAGTCATGTTGTTCTCGCAATTCGGTAAAGTCGTGCGGTTTGTCGCTTCAAATGACACCGTGCGTGCAATGGGTCGTACCGCTGCAGGGGTGCGAGGTATTCGATTGGCCGAGAATGACCAAGTTGTCTCGCTGATTATCCCGCAAGCCGGCGCTGAGATCCTAACCGTCACCGAAAATGGCTTTGGTAAACGTACCGCTTTGGATGAATATCCGACCAAGAGTCGTGCAACCAAAGGGGTGGTATCGATCAAAGTCTCCGAGCGTAACGGTGATGTCGTGAGTGCCATTCAGGTGTGTGAAGGCGACGAGCTGATGATGATCACCAATGCGGGCACACTGGTACGTACTCGCGCCGAAGAAGTGAGCCAAGTGGGTCGAAATACCCAAGGTGTTCGCCTGATCCGCGTCAGCGATGACGAGAAAGTAGTTGGCCTACAGCGCATTGAAGAGCCTGATGAAGAAGAAATGGAAGCGCTGGCGAATGAAGCTGCTGCGACCCATAAATCAGAGGGTGTCGACACGTCGGACGAGGATGTTTCACCTACGGTGAATGATGATCAAGACGACGCGCCAGCGCCGGATGAGGATTCAAACACCTAATCGTGACTCGGTGTAAGATTAAAAAGGGTGCAGTGAACTGCGCCCTTTTTTATTGCCTATTGATTGGGTAGCGCTAAAAATATCCAGGCGTGCCAAGAAATCAGGGTGGAATGTGCCTTGGTGCTTTCAAAATGTGCGTGAAACGTGTTAAATCAATCACACGCCTTTTAAAACGAACGGCTTAAAACGTCTTTTTAAAACAACGAGTATTCTTGCCGTCCAACGGACGCGGGAGATGACAAAAAGCAGGAGCCCCTCCCCAACATGGATAACGTCTATAACTTCTCAGCTGGCCCGGCGATGCTGCCGCGTGAGGTCATGCTTAAAGCCCAAAAAGAATTCATGAACTGGCAAGGCCTTGGCACGTCAGTAATGGAAGTTTCGCATCGCAGTGAGGCATTTTTATCTTTAGCTCGCCAGTCTGAGCAGGATCTGCGAGAACTGCTGGTTATTCCAGAGAATTATCACATTCTATTTTGCCAAGGTGGCGCACGTGCGCAATTTGCCGCAGTACCCATGAACCTCATGGGCAACCATACCATTGCTGATTACGTTGATGGTGGTTATTGGGCCGAGAGTGCCGTCAAAGAAGCAAAGCGCTATTGCACACCGAATGTGATTAACGTTCGACGCGAGCGTGACGGTAAGCGAGCTATCTCGCCAGCCAAAGATTGGTTGCTCAGTAGTGACGCTGCGTATGTGCATTTTTGCCCGAATGAAACCATTGATGGCATTGAAATTAACGATCTGCCCGACACCCATAAGCCGATTGTCGCCGACATGTCATCGACCATTTTGTCACGTCCGATCGACGTGTCTCGATATGGTGTTATTTATGCGGGTGCACAGAAGAATATTGGCCCTGCTGGACTCACACTGGTTATCGTGCGTGATGACTTACTGGGCTTGGCAAAAGATGTATTGCCAAGTGTGCTCAATTACAAAGTATTGGCCGATAAAGACTCCATGTTTAACACACCACCGACCTTTGGCTGGTATCTTGCGGCTGAAGTGTTTAAGTGGTTAAAACAACAAGGTGGTATTGAAGCGGTGTACGCGCGTAACCAACAAAAAGCGGCGTTGCTATACGATGCCATAGACCAGTCAAGCTTGTACCGGAACCAGATTCATCCTGACAACCGATCATTGATGAATGTGCCGTTTCAACTGGCCAATAGTGAGCTGGATGAAACCTTCCTCGCGGAAGCGACAGCGCAAGGCCTACATGCACTCAAAGGCCACCGTGACGTGGGTGGGATGCGAGCGTCTATTTATAACGCGATGCCACTAGAAGGGGTGCAAGCCCTCGTGGACTTTATGCATGAGTTTGAGAAAATGCACGGCTGATTCACTGTGTCCAGGTAAGATTTATCGAAAAAGACCGCTTTTGTCGTGAAAGCGGTCTTTTTATTTCCCTTCTCGACACTTTGATAAAAATAATAATTGTGAGACCGCTTGTATTTTGGTTACTCTGGGGACACTAAGCATCACGGATATAAACCAGAATGGAGCAACTGACACTTTCCCCCATCTCTCATGTTAATGGTCAAATTAACCTACCTGGCTCGAAAAGCGTGTCTAATCGCGCCTTGCTGCTCGCCGCGTTAGCGTCAGGCACCACACGATTGACCAACCTACTCGATAGTGATGACATTCGGCATATGCTTAATGCATTTACCGCGTTAGGTGTGTCGTATCAACTGTCTTCGGATCGCACCGAATGTGTGGTAGAAGGGCTGGGACAAGCTTTTCAGGTCGACACCCCGCTTGAGCTATTTTTGGGCAATGCCGGCACAGCGATGCGGCCTTTAACTGCGGCACTGTGCCTGGGTAAAGGCGAGGTGACCTTGACTGGCGAACCAAGAATGAAAGAACGCCCGATTGGTCACTTGGTCGACGCGCTCAATGCGATCGGCGCTGATGTCCGTTATCTCGAGGCCGAAGGTTACCCGCCATTGCGCATCAAAGGTACAGGGTTAGCTGGCGGTGATGTCAACATCGATGGCAGTATCTCCAGCCAATTTCTGACCGCGCTGCTGATGGCTGCTCCGTTTGCGCGCCAAGAAACGCGTATTACTATCAAAGGCGATTTAGTCTCTAAGCCTTACATTGATATTACCCTTGCTATCATGGCGCAATTTGGTGTCGAGGTGCAAAACGACAACTATCAGCGCTTTGTCGTGCCGGCTGGTCAGCACTATCGCTCGCCTGGGCATTTTATGGTTGAAGGCGATGCATCGTCTGCCTCTTATTTTCTTGCGGCCGCGGCAATCAAAGGCGGTGAAGTTAAGGTCACAGGCATTGGACGGAAAAGTGTACAAGGTGATATCCAGTTTGCCGATGCGCTAGCCGCAATGGGCGCGGACATAGAGTGGGGCGACGATTACGTGTTAGCGCGCCGCAATACGCTACAAGGCGTGGATATGGATTTTAACCATATCCCCGATGCCGCGATGACCATTGGTGTCGCTGCGTTATTTGCAAACGGACCGACGCGCATTCGTAACGTGTATAATTGGCGAGTCAAAGAAACCGATCGACTTTATGCCATGGCAACGGAGTTGAAAAAACTCGGCGCCGTGGTCGAAGAAGGTGACGATTATCTGTATGTTGAGCCACCTAAGCAACTTAAGCATGCGGCAATCGACACGTATGACGATCATCGCATGGCGATGTGTTTTTCGCTGGTGGCACTCAGTGATACGCCCGTTACCATCAATGACCCGGGTTGCACCTCAAAAACCTTTCCTGATTACTTCGACAAGCTAGCGGCGATCAGCGCTGACTGATGATAAAGCGTGAGGGTTTTTTATTGCTGCTGATATTGAGTCAGCAGCAATGATTTCCTTGTCCATTTCTTCTATAATGTGCACCGAATTATACAACCGCCCGTTTTCGTTAAAGCGTGATGCAAGCAAAAGCCTGATGCGACTAACAAGCATCATGTGACTAACAAGCCTGATGCGACAAAACGGGCGCGTTGAGCGATCGAGACCAACGTGGAGAGATTTATGCCGATACAGGCGCCTGTCATTACAGTAGATGGACCAAGCGGTGCAGGAAAAGGAACCCTATGTATGCGACTGGCTGAAAAGCTCGGTTGGCACCTGCTCGACTCAGGAGCTATCTATCGGGTACTGGCTCTCGCAGCGATTCATCATGACGTTGATACCGAATCTGAAGAAGCACTGGTGCCACTGGCCGCCAACTTAGACGTGCAGTTTTTGGCCGAAGGAGACTTGGTGAAAGTGATCCTGGAAGGCGAAGATGTGTCCGGGACCTTGCGGACCGAGCAGGTAGGCAACCAAGCCTCAAAAGTGGCTGCGTTACCCCGGGTTCGTGAAGCATTATTACGCCGCCAGCGCGCCTTTGTTGGTGAGCCGGGGTTGATTGCTGACGGACGTGATATGGGAACGGTCGTGTTCCCGAAAGCGGCGGCTAAAATCTTTTTGGATGCCAGTGCAGAAGAACGCGCGCGTCGCCGTCAGCACCAGTTGCAAGGTAAAGGGGTTAATGTTACCTTTGAGCAACTTTTAAGTGAAATTCAAGAGCGTGATGATCGCGATCGCAACCGAGCGGTGGCACCATTGCGCCCTGCGTCTGACGCCTTAGAGCTAGATTCGACCTCGTTATCGATTGACGAGGTGATCGAGCAGGCGTTAGCGTTTATTGAAAGCAAATTATCGGCTGCATAAGCAGTCTATAACCGTTAGCTGCAAGGATGATAGCTGACATATTTTACAACCCCATGCGGTAGGATACCCGTGGACGTTTATCAAATTGAAGATTTTAAATATAATGACTGAATCTTTTGCTCAACTCTTTGAAGAGTCTCTAAAAGAAATCGAAACTCGCCCAGGTTCTATTGTTAAGGGTACTGTTGTTGCTATCGAGAACGGTTTCGTTCTGGTTGACGCAGGCCTGAAATCTGAATCGTCCATTCCGGCTGACCAATTCAAGAACGCTGCTGGCGAACTTGAAATTGAAGTAGGCGGTGAAGTCGATGTAGCCCTGGACGCAGTGGAAGATGGTTTCGGTGAAACTCAGCTTTCTCGTGAGAAAGCTAAGCGTCACGAAGCTTGGATCCAGCTAGAAAAAGCGTACGAAGAAGCTGAAACCGTTAACGGTGTTATTAACGGTAAAGTGAAAGGTGGTTTCACCGTAGAACTGAACGGCATCCGTGCGTTCCTACCGGGTTCACTGGTTGACGTTCGTCCAGTACGTGACACTTCTCACCTGGAAGGCAAAGAGCTCGAGTTCAAAGTAATCAAGCTTGACCAGAAGCGCAACAACGTTGTTGTTTCTCGTCGTGCGGTTATCGAGTCAGAAAACAGCGTTGAGCGTGACGAGCTGCTAGCTTCTCTGCAAGAAGGCATGGAAGTTAAAGGTATCGTTAAGAACCTGACTGACTACGGTGCGTTCGTTGATCTGGGCGGCGTTGATGGCCTGCTTCACATCACTGATATGGCGTGGAAGCGCGTTAAGCACCCATCAGAAATCGTTAATGTTGGTGACGAAATCAACGTTAAAGTTCTGAAGTTTGATCGTGAGCGTACTCGTGTATCACTTGGTCTGAAACAACTGGGTGAAGATCCATGGGTAGCCATTGCTAACCGTTACCCAGAAGGTCACAAGCTGACTGGTCGCGTAACCAACCTAACTGACTACGGCTGCTTCGTTGAAATCGAAGAAGGCGTTGAAGGTCTGGTACACGTGTCTGAAATGGACTGGACCAACAAAAACATCCACCCATCTAAAGTGGTTAACGTGGGTGACGAAGTTGAAGTTATGGTTCTGGACATCGACGAAGAGCGTCGTCGTATCAGCCTAGGTCTGAAACAGTGTAAAGCCAACCCATGGCAGCAATTCGCTGAAACTCAGAACAAAGGCGACCGCGTTACTGGTAAGATCAAGTCAATCACTGACTTCGGTATCTTCATCGGTCTAGACGGCGGCATCGACGGTTTGGTTCACTTGTCTGACATTTCTTGGAACGCAACGGGCGAAGAAGCCGTTCGCGAATACAAGAAAGGCGACGAGATCTCAGCAGTGGTTCTTCAGGTTGACGCAGAGCGTGAGCGCATCTCACTCGGCATCAAGCAGATGGAAGAAGACCCATTCAATAACTACCTGGCAGCCAACAAAAAAGGTGCTATCGTTAATGGTACGGTAACTGCTGTTGACGCGAAAGGCGCAACGGTTGAGCTAGCAGAAGGTGTTGAAGGTTATCTGCGTGCTTCTGAAGCATCGCGTGACCGTGTTGAAGACGCGACGCAAGTGCTTTCAGTTGGCGACAGTGTTGAAGCGAAGTTCACCGGTGTTGACCGTAAGAACCGCGTTCTTAACCTGTCTGTCCGTCTGAAAGACGAAGCTGACGAGCAAGAAGCAGTAGCGAGCCTGAACAAAACCGAAGAAGGTTCTATCGGCAACGCTATGGCTGACGCGTTTAAAGCAGCGAAAAGCGAATAATGTATATGTTGAGGGGGAAATTTTCCCCCTCTGCACTTATACTGTTGAGAAACATACTAAAGCGGGGTGTTTATGACCAAATCTGAGTTGATTGAAAGACTCTGTAGTCAACAAACCCATCTATCTGCGAAGCAGGTAGAGGATGCCATCAAGGAAATCCTTGAGCATATGGCAAGCACACTAGAAAGCGGTGATCGTATCGAAATCCGTGGTTTTGGTAGTTTCTCACTACATTATCGCGCGCCTCGTGTGGGGCGTAATCCTAAAACAGGCGAAAAGGTCGAGTTAGACGGCAAGTACGTCCCTCACTTTAAACCTGGTAAGGAACTTCGTGATCGCGTTAACATTTATGGTTAATCGATAGACGCTGAAAAAAACGGCATGCTGCAAGTATGCCGTTTTTTTATGTCCGCTGATCATAGCTTGCGTGACGAATTTCCTGCATAATCATACCTCCTGTGTAAGATCTTATACCTACGACGACACGTTGTTATTCGGATTAACCTTAGCCTGAATAAAGCGTAAGCTAGGGGAAGGGTAACGACGACGTTTGGTATTGAAATCAAGCGTCAATGTTCACAATGGCAGGTGCCTCGCACTTTGTCTATCTACCATAACTGATCGGGCATTCGGCCTTTCGCAATGAGGGAATACTTGTGAAAATACTCGGCATTCTGTTTCTGGTATTATGCTTTTTGATCGCCTTGGCGCTAGGAGCGCAAAACCAAGCTGTGGTCAATTTTAACTATTTAATCGCTCAGGGTGAGTTTCGTTTATCCGTCATCTTGGGTATTGTCTTTGTCATCGGGTTTGGCATTGGCTGGCTCGTTTGCGGCGCACTATATCTCAAAGCCCGAATGACGGCTCGAGGACTACGTAAACAGGTGGAAAAGCAACGCAAAGAACTTGATAAGTTGCGTACGGACCCGCTTAAGGAACAATAATTCATGCTAGAGCTGTTGTTTCTGTTACTCCCGATTGCCGCCGGTTACGGCTGGTACATGGGTAACAGGAATGCTCGTCATCGACGGCAAGAACAGTCCCATCATTTGTCTCGCCAATATGTGGCGGGGCTCAATTTGCTGCTGTCTGAGCAATCAGATAAAGCGGTCGACTTATTTATCGAGCTTTTGCAGGTCGATAACGAAACCATTGATACTCACCTGGCGTTGGGCAACCTTTTTCGCTCTCGGGGTGAAGTCGACCGGGCAATCCGAATTCATCAAAACCTAATCGCTCGGCCCAATCTCACCTTAGATCAGCGCAACCTCGCGATGCAGCAGCTGGCTAAAGATTATATGGTTGCCGGCTTTTTTGATCGCGCCGAGAAAATCTTTGCAGAGCTGGTTGATGAGCCCGATTATCGCGAATTTGCCCTGCAGCAATTACTTGCCATTTCGCAACAAACGCGAGAATGGGAGCAAGCAATCGATACCGCAGCGAAGCTGGTCAAAATGGGCAAACATAAGCTGCGTAAAGATATCGCACATTTCCACTGTGAGCTTGCGATGCAGCAACTCGCTGAGGGTGATGAGCACAAGGCACGGCAATTGTTACGTCGTGCTTTGTCTTACGATAAAAGCTGTGTCCGAGCGAGCTTAAAATTGGCAAGACTCGACATTCAGCATGAAGATTACAAAGGGGCGCTCAAACAGCTCGAGAACATCTTAGAGCAGGATGCTGATTTTGTCAGTGAAGCGCTACCTTTGCTTGCAGAAAGCTATCGCGCCTTGGGACGAGAGATGCAGTTGGTGCGTTTTTTAAAAGAATGTATTGAAAAGAATGCAGGCGTCAGCGCCGAGCTAATGCTCTCTGAAGTGATTGGCAGCAACGAGAATATCGCCATGGCGCAGAGTTTTCTTACGCGCCAACTTACGCGTAATCCGACCATGCGCGGCTTTTATAAGTTAATGGAATACCATGTTGAGCAAGCCGAGGAAGGGCGAGCAAAAGCAAGCTTAAACACCTTAAAAGGCTTGGTCGCTGAACAAATGAAAGTGAAGCCTCATTACCGATGTCGTAAATGTGGTTTTTCCACGCATGCGCTTTATTGGCAATGCCCATCTTGCAAAAGCTGGGGCGCTATCAAGCCAATTCGAGGGCTTGATGGGGAGTAATGGCGATGCTTAGGCATCGCCGTTTTTTTATCGGTTAGTGCGGCATTATGCCGTTTATAAGCATTCAACGAGGAACGAGGAAACAACATGCACGACCCAAAAGTCATCGTGGCACTTGATTATGCAGATATGAACCAAGCGTTAGCCTTTGCGGATAAAATCGAGCCAGGTTCATGCCGTTTAAAAGTGGGCAAGGAAATGTTTACCTTGTTTGGCCCGGCGCTTGTCAAACAGCTTCATGCAGGCGGACACGACGTCTTTCTCGACCTCAAGTTTCATGATATCCCCAATACCTGTGCCCGTGCTGTAGCGGCTGCGGCAGAGCTAGGCGTGTGGATGGTCAATGTGCATGCATCAGGAGGCGAGCGCATGATGAGTGCAGCACGCGAGGCGCTTGAACCATATGGAGGCAACCGCCCATTGCTTATCGGTGTCACCGTGTTGACCAGCATGACGGATGCGGATTTACGCCAAAGTGGGGTACAACGCTCACCACAAGCGCAGGTGCAGCATCTTGCCAAGCTGACGCAACAGTCGGGTTTGGATGGTGTGGTGTGTTCAGCACAAGAAGCCAGTTTGCTTAAAGCGCAGTGTGGTGACACCTTTAAGTTGGTGACTCCAGGGATCCGTCCGGCTGGCAGTGCCGCAGGCGATCAGCGCCGAATTATGACGCCAGAAGAAGCGGTAAATGCAGGTTCGAATTACCTTGTCATTGGTCGACCTGTCACCCAAGCTGCCGATCCAGCCGCTGTGTTACATACGATTAATCAATCCCTACGCACTTGATATGCCAGCTATCTAAGTCTTACCAGAGAAGGCACTAACAGAGAAGGCACTAACAGATAACGCACTAACAGATAAAGCACCAACAGAGAAAGCATTCAAAGAGAAAGCATTAACAGAGAAGCATCAAGCAAGGAAAGCATGAGCGGCGGACAGAGCCGGCCGCTCATGCCTGTATTACGGTCGTGCACCTGAGGATTTGCGAGAGCGCCTGTCTAATACCGGAGCGGTAAAGTGGCTATCGATAAGCCTTTGGGTGAGGCTATGCTGTGGGTTAGCAAACAGTGAGGCGGTATCGCCCGATTCAACCACTTCGCCTTTTTGCATCACCATCAACTTATCCGTCACATGTTTAATCACGCCCATGTGTTGCGACACATAGACATAAGATAACCCCATTTCTTCTTGTAGCTCGAGCAGCAGGTTGATGATCTGCGATCGCATTGACATATCCAAGCCATTTAATGCTTCATCTGCAACAATCACACTGGGTTGCAAAATTAACGCCCTTGCAAGCGAAACACGTTGCTTTTGACCGGTAGCAAGCATTTGCGGATAAAAATAAGCGTGCTCCGGGATTAGCCCGACCCGTAATAAGGTGTCTTTAATCCGTTTCCCACGCTCTTGGGGTGTCATATTGGTATTTCGACGTAAAGGCCCTTCCAATATTTGTCCAATTTGGTTGCGTGGGTTCAGCGAGGTATTCGGGTCTTGAAAGATCATCCGTATGAGCTTGCAGCGTGTTTGATAATCTTTATAGCGGAGCGGATCGCCATTAACGCGGATTTGTCCCGCGGTCGGTTCAATCACGCCAGCAATCATTCGTGCTAAGGTTGACTTACCTGAGCCATTTTCCCCGACAAATGCAATTGTCTCGCCGACATCCAATGAAAAGGACACCGGCTTCACCGCATGGGTGACGCGCTTTTTTAGCCAACCAGACCGGTGATGATAGTCTTTCGATAGCCCATCAATTTCAAGAAGAGCGGCCATGCTTGTTCTCCATGTTGAGCGGGAAATGACAGGCAAATTTATGGTTTTTCACTTTCTCGGTTCGCGGTACTTCTACGCATTTACGCTGCGCATAAGGGCAGCGCGGGCCAAGTCGGCAACCAATAGGTAAATGTTGTAATGGCGGTATTGAGCCAGGCAGAGTTTCTAGTTTGCTTTTATGCGGGATCTCGCGGCTAAAATCCGGCATGGTCCGTAATAATGCGTCTGTATATGGATGATGGGGTGTGGTGAGTATTTGCTCTCGGTTTCCCGACTCCACAGACTGGCCACAATACATCACGGTAATTCTATCCGCCCAACGCGTAACCAAAGTCAGATCATGACTAATCAACAAAATGGTCGTGTTCGACAGCTGATTGGTGCGGCTGAGCAGTCGGAAAATTTGTGCTTGCGTGATGGGATCCAAATCATTGGTTGGTTCATCGGCAATTAATAATCGAGGGCGGTTAGCGATCGCCATTGCAATCATCACCTTTTGACATTCGCCATCGGTGAGCTCGTAAGGATAGCTGTCCATCACCCGCCGATGATCTTTTATCCCAACCTTATGGAGTAGGGCGATGGAATGCTGTTTACGCCAGTTTAAACGCTGCCACCAACTGCCAGAAAACGACGCGGGAGGAATCGCTTCTTCAAGCTGATGGCCCACCACTTCAGAGGGGTCAAGACAGGTCGATGGCTCTTGAAAGATCATCGCAATATCTTTACCCACTACGTGGCGGCGCTCTCTGGCTGGTAGCTCCAGTAAATCAATATTGCCCAGCCTCAAACGGTCGGCGCTGACATGCCATTGATCTTTGGTCACACCGCAAATGGCCTTAGCGACCAAGCTTTTGCCTGAGCCCGATTCTCCTACCAGGCCACGAATTTCACCGTCATTAATGGTCAGGCTCATTCTATCAACCGCTTTCACCATCCCTTGAGGCGTTTCAATTTCGATGGTTAGGTGTCGAATATCTAATAACGGCATTATTCAGTTCCTGCGTTGATGGCTTGGCTGACGCCCTCACCGACAAGGTTAACAACCAACACGCTAAACGCAATGGCTATGCCGGGCAGAGTCACTGTCCAGGGGGCGGTAAAAATAAGCTCAATGGAATCACCGAGCATAGCGCCCCATTCGGGGGCTGGGGGTTGAGCCCCTAATCCCAGAAAACCCAGCGCGGCAACATCCAAGATCGCGACCGAGATTGCACGGGTTACTTCAGTACTCAATACGGTGACAATATTCGGCAAAATAGAATGGTGTAACAGATAGATATTATTCGCGCCATCCAAGCGTGCGGCGATGATGTAATCTTTCTCTATTTCATCGTGGACCGCGGTATACACCGCACGAATAATTCGAGGGATCAGTGACAACCAAATCGCGAGCAATATCTGGGTTTCACCGACACCGAGAAAGGCGACCACAATGATCGCCAATAGCAGCGAAGGGATAGAAAGAATGCTGTCAAGAATGTGGTTTAACACACTGGACTTTAGCCCCTTGGTCATGCCTGCCAGCACACCAATAGCGATGCCGACCAACGACGCGGTTAATGCCGTTATCAGCGCCAATCCAAAGGTTAAGCGAGAGCCGGCAATTAAGCGCGATAGCATGTCGCGGCTCAAATCATCGGTGCCGAGAAAAAACTCAATCTGCCCAGACTGCACCCAAGAGGGTGGCATCAAAAGCTGACCCGTTTGATGTTGCGGGCTCCAAGGGGCGAGCAAGGGTGCAAAGAGGGTCACTAAGAGAAGCCCGGCTAGACACCAAAACCCAATCACAGCTAACTTATTGCGGCGAAAGGCAGTCCAAGTCCGCTCAAACTGAGTGGGAATATGCTGTTCAACGTAGACACTATTTGAGGGCATACCATTTCTTCCTTACCAGCGGATTCATAAACGCCCCTAGCACATCGGAGACAATATTAATCAATAAGACAAATCCACCAATCGCGAGCACTCCCGCCTGTACAGAGGTATAGTCTTTGACAAGGAGCGCATCGAGTAACCAACGCCCAATGCCTGGCCAGTTAAATACAGACTCGACAATAATCACAAAGGTCACCATGGTGGAAACCAATAATCCAAAATTGGGAATAATAGGCGGAATCGCGTTTTTCATTCCATGCCGAAGCACAATCTCGGTTTTCGATAGCCCTTTAGTGGCCGCGGCTTTAATGTAATTCTGACTCATCACATAGGCCATTGAGTTTCTGACCATCTTAATAATTTCAGTTGTCGGAACCACGGCAAGCGTCAGTGTCGGGAGAGCAAGATGACGCATAATATCGGTCGCGACTTTTCCCTGGAGCGGTAAATCCGAGAGCCATAAATCGACTAACGCAAACCCAGAAATATGCGGAATCTCATACAAAAGGTTGTAGCGGCCTGATACGGGGAACCATTGTAAGTCGAGTGAGAACACCATAATCAGTAAGATGGCTAACCAGAATGTCGGAATCGAAAATACCACGACGGCGAGGGATGAAATCACTTTATCAGTGGGGCCTTGACTACGCAGCCCTGCAAGCGTGCCGAGCGGTACGCCGACCATCACGCTAATGACCAGCGCTGAAATACAGAGCTCTAAAGTCGCCGGTGCGACATGGGCAAGAATATTGACTACTGGCTCCCCGTTAGCCGCAAGCCCTAGGTTTCCATCAATGAGTTGGCGTAGATAATAAACCCACCCTAACCAATAGTCATATTGGTGCCATCCTGAATCAGGCGACAATAAAATGATGTTATAAGCGACCAAGGTGAGGATCACCAAGGTAATCAAAAATAAGTTGAAGCGTCGTAAGGTATAAATCAGCATGGTTTAGCGCTCCCGTGACACATCAGCAAAACTGTCTGCCCCAAAGGGTGTCATCGTGAGCCCGGTTAAATGTGCATCACGGACTTGGTGTTGAATACCATGGGCAAGTGGCACCACCGGCATCCGACGGTCAAGAATGGTTTGTGCGTCCTGGTATAAGGTTTTGCGCATGGCCATATTGTCTGTCGCAATTGCCTCATTTAAGGTTTGATCGAAAAAGCGGTTACACCAATTGGCAATATTCCACCCCGTGAACTTGGCATTGCAAGTCAGTAATGGGCGTAAAAAAGCATCAGGATCCCCATTATCGGCCACCCAACCGGTAAGCACCATACCGTGACTGTCATCGCCTTCCCGAATCGATGCGCGGTTAACGGTTTTTTCTGGAATGATATTTACGTCTATGCCAATTTCTCCCAGATCGGCCTGGATCAGTTCGGCGGTTTTACGCGGACTTGGATTAAACGCCGTGGGCTTTAATGGCACCGTTAAATCAACACTGAACCCATGGCGATACCCGGCTTTGGCGAGTAGGGCCGCTGCGAGCTTGGGATCATGTTGGCTTTGCTGATTAGGGTTATACGCCCAGGACATCGGCGGCAACAAGCTGGTGGCAGGTGTGCCTGTGCCATAGTACACCGAGCTTAGTAAGGCGCCGCGATTAACCGCCAGATTGATCGCCTGACGAACCGCCACCTGCGAGAGCGCTGGGTGGCGGGTGTTGAGCGCAATAAACGCCACGTTCATCCCCGTTTGAGATGATAAATGAAAGCGCGGATCATTCACCACGACGGGTAACTGACTGGCAACGGGAGAGGCGAGCACATCACATTCACCCGTCAGCATTTTTGCCAAGGTGCCCGTTCCTCGGGTTGAAATATCAAAGACCACCTGCTCCATCGGGGCGGGGCCTTGCCAATATTGCCAGTGGCGGCGCAGACGAATTAATTCACGAGGCTGATACTCAGCCATAGCAAACGGGCCGGTGCCAACCGGGTAGGTGTCGATTTTTTCCGGTGTACCGGCGGCTAATAATTGGTTGGCATACTCTTTTGAAAGAATCACCGAAAATTTGGTGGCCAGTGTAGAAAGAAACGACACATCGGGTCGCGAGAGGGTAAATTGCACACGATAGGTATCGGTCGCTTTGACACTCGAGACTAAACTTGAAAAATCCATGCTATCGAACCATGGATATTGGCCGCCAGAAATGCGATGAAAAGGGTGACGGGGGTTAATCAAGCGCCGAAAAGAGAAAACAACGTCCTCAGCATTGAGGTAACGAGACGGCGTAAAGGTCACGCTGCGATGAAAAGCCACACCACGACGGAGTACAAAGGTATAGGTTTTACCGTCATCACTGACCTCCCAACTTTTCGCGAGCATGGGCTCGGGTTGGTAGGTGTCAGGGTTCAGCTGAAGCAGGCGATCGTACAGCTGGCTCGATAAGGTGTCTGCGGTCAGGCCGCCATCGGTCAACTGAGGGTTAAATGTGTTCGGTTGGCCTGGGCCACAAAACACAAAACCACGGTTGTCGGCCGCACGTTGATCGTTAGCCGCATCACAACCTGCGAGAAGCAGACCGCTCACGCCCAGGATCAAAAACTGGAAAAAAACGCGCATAAACCAAGTAAAATCAGCTATCAAAATGAATCCCGTAATCTACCACCGAAACGGTCTTACCACCAAGTAAAGTAGGGGTTATCTTGCGTTTCTGTGTCCGTGAGTTGTCCCTGTGCCGATAAAGGTTGAGCAACCACAAGATTAGTTATCTTGTCCCACGTTATGCTTGCGCAACAGCCCCCTGAATTGATGGTAGCTTAGGCCGAGTAACTGCGCGGCCTTCCTCTGATGATAGTTGGCTTGCGACAACGCCGCTGTGACCAAATCGCGTTCTTGTGTGGTTTGCCACTCACGCAGATCAAGAGGAAAGGCTGGCAGTGAACCTTTGACCGCTGAAGGAGCATGTGTGGATTGCTGAGGCTGCCAAGGCGGTGAAAATGGGTCAAGGCAAATCGTATCGATGGGTGTGGTGGCATCATTATGGCGAGAAAGCGCCCGCTCAACTGCATTTTTCAGCTCTCGCACATTACCTGGCCAGGAGTGTGTTAGCAATTGTGCTTGGGCCGGTTGCGAAAAGCCCGCAAATAATGGATAACCGAGCTCAACCGCCATTTTCATGGCAAAGTGCTCGGCCATGATCAAGATATCCTGCTGGCGCTCGCGAAGCGGGGGAAGATGGATAACGTCGAAGGCGAGCCGGTCTAGCAGATCAGGACGAAATTGGTTGTCTTGCGCAAGCGCGGGTAGATCTTCATTGGTGGCGCACACCAGCCGAACATCTGCGCGCAAAGGCGTGGTGCCGCCAACGCGTTCATATTCACCATATTCAATCACACGGAGTAACTTTTCCTGAACGCCCTGAGGCGCGGTAGCAATCTCGTCCAAGAATAGAGTTCCGCCCTCAGCGCGCTCAAATCGGCCCGCATGTCGGCCTTTGGCACTGGTAAAAGCACCGGCCTCATGGCCAAAGAGCTCAGAATCGATCAGCCCCTCGCTTAGCGCCGCACAGTTCAAGCTCACAAGCGGTTGTGACCAACGGGTTGAGAGGTAATGAAGACGCTGCGCGATTAACTCTTTCCCGGTGCCGCGCTCACCCATAATCAGAACCGGACGGTTGAGCGGGGCCAGCCGACTAACATGGTCTAACACGGCTAAAAAACGGTCTGACTCCCCCAGTAAGTTATCTTGTTCTCGCATGGCGATTTTTACCAAATAGTGGTTTTATTCATCATGAACGGTTTAGAAGGCCGACGCAACTGCTTTTAACCGATTGAAAAATAGTGCATAAAAAGTTGGCATACCGTTTGAATAAGTGTGAGCAGGTTTAAACAAACTTGAACAAATAGAAGGAGTCAATGATGGGAATCTTTTCTCGTTTTGCAGATATCGTCAATGCCAACGTCAACGCCTTGCTCGATAAGGCAGAAGATCCACAAAAAATGATCCGTTTGATCATTCAAGAAATGGAAGACACCTTGGTAGAGGTGCGGACATCATCAGCGAAAGCGCTGGCAGATAAAAAAGAAGTCGCGCGTAAGATTGAAAACATCGAACGCCAAATTCAAGACTGGCAGGAAAAAGCCTCGCTAGCGCTGCAAAAAAATCGTGAAGATCTCGCGCGCGCTGCCTTGATCGAAAAACAGAAAGCGCATGATGTGAAAGTCGCACTCGATGAAGAGCTGAGTTTAATTGCGGAAAGCGTTGAAAAACTGAGTGGTGAAATTGCAGCGCTTGAGACCAAGCTGAGCGAAACGCGGGCACGTCAGCAATCGCTGAGCATTCGCCGTGAGACTGCGGGCAATCGTCGTGATGTACGTCGTCACCTCGGCAGTGGTCGTGCGGACGAAGCAATGGCGAAATTTGAACAATACGAGCGCCGTATTGACGAACTTGAAGCGGAAGCCGACAGTTATCAAGTTGGCAAAGGCAAAGGACTAGACGACGAGTTCGCGGATCTTCAAGCCCAAGACGAAATTGAGAAAGAGTTGGCGTCTTTAAAAGCCAAAATGAAAGATAATCAATCATAACCAATACGACGAGGAGCGGACATGTCATCACTATTTCTTGGCTTTCCACTGGCGATATTTTTACTGTTCGTCGCCCCGCTATGGCTGTTGCTGCATTACCGCAGTAAACGCCAAGTTGAGCAGGGCTTAAGTGGGCAAGATTACGAAACGTTACAGCAGCTGGCTCAGCGCGCTGAAAAACTGCAAGCCCGTGTGGATAACTTAGAGCGCTTGCTTGATGCTGAAGCGCCACAATGGAGGCAACGCGCATGAGGGGAACCTTATATCGAGATCCCGACAACGGCCGCATTGCCGGTGTGTGCGCCGGCCTTGCCAACCACTTTGGGATGGAAACCTGGTTAGTACGGATCCTGACGGTCTCCGCGTTTTTGCTCGGCTTCGGTTTTTTTGTGGTGGTGGCCTACATCGCCGCCGTGCTGATCTTAGATAAAAAACCGGCGCAAGAACACGAAACGGTTGAGCCGGCTCAGGCGGCGCCAGCGCATCAGGTGAAACAAAAGCCATGGCAGTCGGGCAAGTCAGCCAGCCAACTGATCCGTGATCTCAACGGCGAGTTCACGCAAATGGAAGACAAGATCACTCAGATGGAAGCCTATGTGACATCATCAGCGTTTAACGTTGATCAAGCGTTTAAAAAGCTATAATCCGCCTCAACTTATCAGAACACGCATTTAACCATGCACAGCGGCTGCCTGTTGTAGGCAGCTTGGCTGATCAAGGAGCCATAAAAACTTATGCCATCAGTGAAAAGGCGCGTAAAGCAGTGGGCCAGCCGAGGCGCTGACCGTCATGTTCGTCTTGCGGTTACTGGCCTCTCGCGTGCGGGAAAAACGGCCTTTATTACCTCACTCATTAACCAGCTGACGCATTTGGGGACCGAGCCTAATTTGCCGTTAATGCAACTGGTGCAGCAGGGACGTGGATTAGGGGCGCGTCGAGAGCCACATCCACATATGCACTTGCCCGCGTTTGATTACGACTCTGCCATGCAGGCGCTACATAGTACTCCGCCGGTGTGGCCGTCACCCACGCGTGATGTCAGTGAAGTACGCCTAGCCGTGCGGTATCGGCCCCAGTCTGCCGCACTGAGAGCGATTAACGACATGGCGACCTTGTACGTTGATATTATTGACTATCCCGGAGAGTGGCTGCTCGATTTACCCTTGTTGAGTCAAACCTACTCGCAATGGTCAGCTAAACAGTCGGGATTATTGACCGGGCGTCGTGGCGAGCTTGCTGGCACGTGGACAACCAAAGCCGCGGCACTCGACCCGTTTGCACCTGCAGATGAAAAAAAGCTGGCTGAGATTGCTGCCGACTACACGGCCTTTTTACACCAGTGTAAAGCACATGGCGGGCTGCATTGGGTGCAACCTGGCCGGTTTGTGCTCCCCGGGGAACTAGCTGGTGCACCTGTGGTGCAGTTCTTTCCTTGGGTTGGCTCGGACAATGAACAGGATTTGGCCAAAGCAGGGAAAGACTCCAACTATGGGGTACTCAAAGCGCGCTACGACTATTACTGTGAACATGTGGTTGCCCATTTCTACCGCGAACACTTTGCCAAAATTGATCGCCAAGTCATCTTGGTCGACACCTTACAACCGTTGAACGCTGGGCCCGCTGCGTTTCACGATATGCGCCTCGCCGTTGAGCAGCTCATGCAAAGCTTTAAATACGGCAAGTCAGGGTTACTCAAACGGCTGTTTTCGCCCCGTATCGATAAAGTGTTGTTTGCCGCCACCAAAGCCGATCATGTGACCCCCGAGCAACATCCAAACTTGGTGAGCCTGTTGCAACAAATTGTTCATCAAGCGTGGCAACAGGCGGCGTTTGAAGGCATTGATATGCGCTGTCAAAGTGTCGCCGCGATTGAAGCAACCACACCGGGCTATGTCTCGGTAAAAGGCAGCACCCAAAGCGCGTTAAAAGGCCATTTGGCCGATAACAGCCCAGTGACGTTATACCCGGGAGAGGTACCGGCTCAGTTACCGGAAGATGCCTTCTGGCAGGATCAAGGGTTTGACTTCCCGTCGTTTCGTCCGCAACCTGCGCCGCTCGATGCCCCCTTGCCACATATCCGCATGGATAAAGCCTTGGATTATTTGCTTGGCGACAAATTTCGATAAATGAGGTAGTCATGACCCAATATAAGCCAAAACAAACCTTTGCACAGGATGCCGAGATAGACCAGACGGCATTAGATAGCCGGATACAACAAGGCACCACGTTTGAATCGGACCATGATTTTACGCCGGCGGCGAGTGCTGAATGGGAAGCCTCGCTTGATGCAACGCTCGCCCCCTCATCACGCAAGCGACGCCGAGTGTGGCCATTTCTTATGTTGGCAACCATGCTACTGGCATTGTGGCAATCCGCTGACAGTGTGTATCAAAGCTGGCTAACGCAAGATTGGCTTAGCCTTGGCTGGCAAGGTTTGTTGATCGCCATCGCCACGACTGGATTGGTGATGCTGGGTAAAGAATGGCGCGCGATGCGTCGTTTGCTGCAACGCGATGCTGTCCGCCAACAGGCTGAGCAACTGCTGGCCAGTGATGCGGTCGGGCAGGGCGAACACTTTTGTCGTCAGTTAGCGGAGCAAACCGGACAAGTACAACGTCCAGCTTTTACACAGTGGCAGCAAGCGATCACGGCAACCCATAACGACAGCGAAATTTTAGGCCTTTATGAGCAACAGGTACTCAGCGCTCAAGATAAGGCAGCGCGCGCCTTGGTGACGAAACACTCGCAAGAGGCGGCCTTAATGGTGGCCGTTAGCCCATTGGCGGCCGCCGATATGTTACTGGTTGCGTGGCGAAATTTTCATTTAATGACCAAGATTGCCAACGTGTATGGCATTCAACTTGGAGTCAAAGCCCGATTGAGTTTACTTAAAATGGTTCTCACCAACATGGCGCTTGCCGGCGCGAGTGAGGCCATGACCGATGTTGGCTTTGATGTCCTTTCAGTGAACCTCGCTGGACGTGTTTCTGGCCGCGTCGCCCAAGGGTTGGGGGTTGGTTTGCTCACGGCTCGCCTTGGATTAAAAACCATGACCCTGATGCGGCCACTGCCTTGGCATGGGCAAGCGGCCCCGAGCTTGTCACAGTTGCGGCGCGAGCTGGTAAAACGGCTAATGGGTAAAAGCCCAACCCCCGGCGAATCACCCCACTGACGCGAATGCGTGTAGCACGCGTGGTGACACGTTCTTGGTGGCGCCCTTGGTGACGCTCTTGGTAACATGCTCTTAGTAACAGGCTCTTGGTGACATCGTAGCCCATTGCGCTCTGTCACCTTATGTTTTTATTTATAATATAATCAAAAGTTTAAACGGCAAAAGTCTGTGCTACAAACGTGATGTCGCAAGGCAAAAATGGCATCAGGGCTTGACTGTTAACCCTAACCCGCTCAAACTTCGCCTCAGTGTCAACTTATCCTGACAGCTAATCCGGCGCATGAAAAAATACTGACGATTGCTTTTGTAACGTCTTGATCAGAGCAGGTTTTAATCACCTCATCCCATCTTGTTCTGCGCCGGTATTGGGTATCACTGTCACGTTACAGGAATCCATTATGAGACTGAAAGTCTGTTGTGAAGATAGGATCGGACTGACCCGCGAACTGCTTGATATTCTGGTTCGCCGCGATATTGATCTACGCGGGATCGAAATCGACCAAGTCGGGATTATCTATCTGAACTGCCCTGAAATTGAATTTGAAGCCTTTAGTCAGTTGATGTCTGAAATTCGACTGATTTCTGGGGTCACCGATGTGCGCAAAGTCCAGTTTTTGCCTGCCGAGCGCGAGCATAAAGAGCTACGTGCCTTGGTCGAAAGCCTGACCGATCCTGTGGTCTCGATCAACCTCGACGGCTACATCGATATGGCCAATAAAGCGGCACAAGATCTGATTGGATCCAGTGAGCATCAGCTTATCGACGAGCATGCGAACACCGTGTTTCCTGACTTTCAGTTTGCCCATTGGCTTGAAAAAGAAGAAGCCAGCCAAAGCTGTAGGATGGTGGTGATGGCTGGCCTCGACTTCCTCATGGAAGTGATGCCTGTTCATATCAACGATGAAAGCGAACAGCCTGTGCTCGTGAGCGCCGTGGTCCAACTGAAACAAGTGGCGCTGAATAACACCCCGCAAACGGTTTTCCGCACGCCTAGCGACCATGGTTTTGAGCACCTCGTTGGCCAATCCAACAAGTTTAAGCAGCTGATGAGCCAAGCTAAAAAATTAGCGATGCTCGACGCGCCACTGTTGGTACAAGGCGAAACCGGAACAGGCAAAGAGATGATTGCGCGCGCTTGCCATCGGCATTCACTGCGGGCAGACAAACCCTTCTTGCTGGTGAACTGTGTGTCGATGCCTGATAACGCCGCTGAAACCGAGCTATTTGGCATGGCCGCCGCAGAAGAGGGCGGTAGCGCGAAAAAAGGGATTTTAGAGCAAGCGGACGGCGGCACCGTCTTCCTATATGAAGTCGGTGAAATGAGCCGTCACCTGCAGGTAAAACTGCTGCGCTTTATGCAAGACGGCACCTTCCGTCGGGTCGGTGAAGAGCGTGAAATGCAGGTCGATGTGCGGGTGATTTGCTCAACGCAGAAAAATTTACCTGAGCTGGTGGCCGCGCACCAATTCCGCGAAGACCTCTTTTATCGCCTTAATGTCTTATCGCTGACGGTTCCACCGCTGAGAGAACGTTCTGCGGATGTGATGCCACTTGCGCAGCTATTTATTAAACAATTTGCCGCCGATTTGGGCCAATCCAAGCCAAGCATCGATGACGCCCTTGCAGACTACCTGACCCACTATGCATGGCCGGGTAATATCCGCCAGCTTCGCAATGTGTTATTGCATGCGATGACCCAAATCGATGCCGACGTGATGACGATAGACGATGTTCAGTTACCAGAAATCGAAAACACCCAGTTTCTGAGTGAAGAGTCGATTGATGGATCGTTGGACGAAATCATGAAGCGTTATGAGTCTGGCATACTGCATAACTTGTACCGAAGCTACCCTTCCACGCGTAAACTGGCTAAGCGGCTGGATGTCTCGCATACCGCTATCGCCAATAAACTGCGCGACTATGGCATTGGTAAGAAATAACGCGGGCCAAGACAGTGACTATGTACGAACCCTCGGTGAGTGATTTGCCGCGATTATCCGTGGATGAACTGCGCATTGATGCCATCAGCCATGAAGACGTCATGCGAGTTGTGCAATACTTTCAGCGCAATCGTGCCTTTCTTGCCCCCTGGGAGCCGGCGCGAACATCGGGCTTTTACTCCGAACAGGGCTGGAAACGGCGGGTGCTACAGCTGATGGAGTTACAAAAGCATCAGCTGGCATATTATTTTTTAATTGCCAAGCAAGATTCTCCCACGGTATTGGGAGTGATCTCTTATACCAGCATGATGCAGTATCCTTCGTATTCTTGCACCGTCGGTTACTCGTTAGACCAAGCGGCACAAGGGCAGGGCATTATGCGCCGCGCATTGGCGACCACCAATCAATGGTTATTCGATAATATCCATATTCACCGCGTCAATGCCGCTTATATGCCATGCAATGCGCGCAGTGCCAAGGTGTTAGAGGCCGTTGGATTTGAACGAGAAGGACGAGCACGGGATTACCTGCTCATTAATGGTCAATGGGAAGATCACCTGTTAATGGCACATATTAATCCCCACTGGCGCCCTAAATCGTCGTCCTAAAGGAAGGTTCCATGAAAAAAGGCGATCGATTGCGATCGCCTTTTGCGTTGCTGTTTTTGCTCGTGCCCTCATGGACATTCGCTATTTCACTGTTAAGACTCGCATCGTATTGGTTGAGCCAATCACTTCCATTTGGTCACCTTGGGTCATGATCACCTGATCGCCTTCATTCAAAAACCCACCCGCTTTCAGTGTCTGCAGGGCAAGCTCGGCCACTTGCGGACCGGCACCACTGTTGCTGTCGAAATACACGGGGGTGACGCCGCGATACAATGCTGCACGATTCAGCGTTTGTTCATGGCGAGACAAAGCGAAAATGGGCTTACCCGATGAAATACGTGACATCATCAACGCGGTGCGGCCTGACTCAGTCAGCGACACCATGGCTTTAATCCCTTTCATATGGTTTGCCGCATACATGGTTGCCATCGACACCGTCTCTTCTTGACTATCAAACTGACGATCCAAGCGATGGTTAGACACATTCACCGACGGCATTTTTTCCGCACCGACACACACTTCTGCCATGGCGCGTACCGTCTCAACCGGATACTGTCCTGCTGCGGTTTCTGCTGATAGCATTACCGCGTCGGTACCATCCAACACGGCGTTAGCGACATCCATCACTTCTGCACGGGTTGGCATCGGGGCTGTGATCATCGACTCCATCATTTGCGTGGCAGTGATCACTAAGCGGTTCATACTGCGTGCGCGTCGGATCAATTGTTTCTGTACCCCGACTAACTCAGGGTCACCAATTTCGACGCCAAGATCGCCACGTGCCACCATCACTACATCAGACGCTTCGATAATGTCATCAATACTGGCATCGCTCACCACGGTTTCTGCGCGTTCAACCTTGGCGACCAAACGTGCATCCAGACCAGCCTCGCGTGCTAATGAGCGGGCATAATGCATGTCTTGACCGTTGCGAGGGAACGAGATAGCCAAAAAGTCGACCTTGATTTTGGCGGCGGTGAGAATGTCTTGTTTATCTTTTTCGGTCAACGCAGGCGCAGACAGGCCACCGCCTTTCTTGTTGATCCCTTTGTTGTTTGATAGCTTCCCGCCCACCGTGACTTCGGTGTGCACTTTGGTGCCGTCAACGGCCAATACTTTGAGCTGTACACGGCCATCGTCGAGCAGCAAAATGTCGCCATGGGTGACATCTTGCGGTAGCGCCTTGTAGTCCAGCCCCACAGCGTCTTGATCGCCCATTCCCGGAGAAAGATCGCTGTCTAGGGTAAATTTATCACCCACCGCAAGCACAATAGCGCCGTCTTTAAACGTGGATACGCGAATCTTAGGGCCTTGTAAATCGCCTAAAATCCCCACATGGCGACCCAATCGTGCGGCGATAGCACGCACCTGTTCGGCACGCTTAATATGATCTTCTGCACTGCCGTGAGAGAAGTTGAGGCGAACGACATTGGCACCCGCCTGAATGACGGCCTCTAACACACTGTCTTTATCCGTTGCCGGGCCCAAGGTGGTGACAATTTTCGTTCTTCTCAATTTTGCAGACATGATTAACTCCTGTAGACAGGGTGATGCGCAAGAAGCGTGTTACAAGGCAAGCATCACCGCTTAGTAATAAACCAATAAAACGCTGACATCAGTGTAGCGCACGGAAAATATCAACGAGATGACACAAAAAAGGAGTGCCATGCACTCCTCGGGATTAGGTCAATGATTCTTTATGAAAACGTGAATCGCGAATGGCTTCTTTGACACGTTTCAAGTTATCTCTAAAGCCGGGGCCGCGGCGTAGGGTAAAACCGGTAGCCAAGACGTCGATGACGGTCATTTGCACCACGCGGCTTGCCATTGGCATGTATTCATCGGTATCTTCAGGGACATCGAGTTGAATGGTGTGCGAGCAAACCTTATCGAGCGGTGAATCGCGTTGGGTGATACCAATCACGGTGGCGCCATTTTCTCGGGCCAAGTTCGCCACGTCGACCAGGCTTTTGGTCCGGCCTGTGTGTGAGATCATCACCACCACGTCGCCGTCATTGCAGTTAATACAGCTCATGCGTTGCATCACAATATCGTTAAAGCAGACGACAGGGATGTTAAAACGGAAAAACTTGTTTTGCGCATCGTGGGCAACAGACGCTGACGCACCCAAACCAAAGAAAGAAATTTTCTTTGCTTGGGTCAACATATCAACAGCACGGTTAATTTGGTGTGTATCAATGCTGTTCTTCGCCACATCTAAACAGGCCATGGTTGACTCGAAAATCTTGGCTGTGTAAGCATCGGCACCGTCGTTCTCTTCAACGTTACGGTTCACATAAGGCGTACCGTTTGCCAAGCTCTGCGCTAAATGCAGTTTAAAGTCGGGAAATCCTTTGGTGTCTAAACGACGACAAAAGCGATTCACCGTTGGCTCACTCACATCAGCCATTTTCGCTAACGTCGCAATGCTTGAGTGGATAGCGGTTTGAGGCGAGGCGACAATAATTTCAGCAACTTTTCTTTCAGATTTGCTGAAGTTTTCAATATTTTTTTGTATTTTTTCCAGAGTATTCATCTGAGTTACCGCTTACGTTCAAGACCAAATTAAAAACTATCGCTCCCTGAGAGCGAACAAAATGCAGTGTTTAAGTACGTCAATCATCACGGTTTTTGACCACCGTTTAATGATGAATAGTCTATCTTCTCACGCTTTGTAATGACATTATTATGACTATCTGAGAATGAAAACTTTGTCACCATTCACGCTTTTGGTTATTTCCTTACACAATGAAGGAATATATTTACAGCGTGAAATAAATAATCGGTCAAAAATGGGGCAAAAAGCGGTGTGAAGCCGATTACATTGAAAAATAATTACGTAACCCTAAGGAGTGCTTGTGTCAGGATTGAAAGTCGGAATTTGTGGTTGTGGTTGGTTGGGTACCCCCCTTGCGTCGCACTTGCTAGCGGCAGGGCATCAGGTGGTGGGGACCAAGCGCCAATCGGATGCAGCGCAAGCATGGAGCCAGTCACTAGGTGCGCCAATGGTGCCTTTTGATGTCATGGCGCCCGATTACCACCACGCGCAGCCATTGCTTGATTGCGACATTGTGGTGATCAATATCGCGGCAGGGCGACGTAATGCCGATTTTGATTCCTACCGCAACGCGATGACCGCCTTTATTGATCATCTGGCACAAGCGGGCGTTGAACATGTGCTCTTTATTAGCACGACGTCTGTGTATGGAGAGCTTAAAGGACAAGTCACAGAACAAACACCGACCGCCGCGACAACGGCTTCCGGTCAAGCGCATGAAGCCATTGAAGCCCATGTTGATCGCGTGTATGGCGAGCGGGGCAGTGTGCTGCGCTTAGCCGGTTTAATTGGCGGTGAACGTCACCCATCAACCATGTTATCAGGGCGTACAGGGCTGTCTGGCGGTAGCGAGCCGGTTAACCTTATCCATCGTAGCGATGTCATAGCTGCAATCAGTGCAATGATTCATCAGCGCCAATGGGGACATGTTTTCCATTTGAGTGCGGATCTTCATCCATCCAAAAGCGTTTATTACAGCTGGGCTGCACGTGAAATGGGATTAACGCCACCTGAGTATCACCCAAGTGCTGGCGATGGAAAATGGATTGATGCCTCGCATACGCTGGCGCAGCTGGGACTCACCTTACGGTATGCGTCGCCCTATCAAATGATTGCCAATGGTCAGGTAACGTCTGATGACCCTGCACCAAAATAAAAAAAGCCCACACAAGGTGGGCAAAATAAAGGTAGAGACAAATAAACTCTAAAGTAAGTAGAAAAAGCAGCAGCAGTTCGGAAAGAAAGGTGAATCATGCACCTCAATCGCTGAGGGGGACAAGGCATTTCTTACCGATGCACCCATTAGGACTGGGCGATGACCAAGAAGTTCCTGATGATTTAAAAAAGTCGCCAAATCTTGTCAATGGGCGACGTTTTCGTGATTTTTATCACAAACTTGGCGGCAATAAACGCCGCCATCTCGTTAAATTGAAACAGATATAAATTATTTATCCTGCGTGTAATTGGTGTAGCACTACACGGCCCATTGGCGTTGTTTGAGCCACTGGAATAAGCCACCTAGACCCACTAAGCATAGCCCGAGGCCAATGAAGGACAAAGCTCGCATTAGCCCCTCCAAACTTGCCATATCAACCAAGAAAACTTTCAATATCACTAACGCCAAAGTCGCCATGGCACCTTGCTGCACACGTACCGATTGTTGCCAGTATCCACCGAGCAGAGTCAGGCTGCCAATTACTAACCAAACCAATGAATAAGTGTAAAGCTCTGCGTTTGATGTTGGCAGTGAAAGCACAATGGTGTCACCTTGCCAAGCTTGGCGGATTAATCCGTTGACGAGCAAGAACCCAAAAAATGCCGCAGCGGTACCCGTAAGCAGTTGTACTCGCGCGTTAAACGCCAGGCTCGATGAGGATCCCTCTCGGCCCAGCCAAAGACAAACCAGCAAGGGGACGCCCCACCAAGGCCAGAGCAAACTGGAAAGTGGCGAATAACCAATAGATACCTCTTCAAAGTAGGGATTGTGGTCGACAAACAGGATCAGTTGAATGAGTATGCTCAATGCCAGCAGTGCTATCCCGCTAAAGCGGTATAAAAAAGCGAACGTCTGCGCGAGGCGATAGCGATAAAGATAAACACAAGCTAACAATGACCAGTTCATACTCATTACCACAGCGCCTGAGACGGAATAGATGACACCGCTAATGCCCTGAAGATCACACAGCCAAATTGTCGTGCTGGTCAGCCACAGTGCGATGAGCTGTAACTGGGCACCCGTGAGCCAAGCGGGCAGTGTTTGGCTTTGTACCCAACGCTGACTGCCATAAATCAACAGACTAAGCGACGGATAAAGCCACAGTGTATCGGGCACCGATGTCATGTGATTGGTTGTGAGCAATAATAAGGTCGCGCGAGCGAGCACAATACTGACCAGGGCTTGAATAATCCAATCAGCGAGTGTAATCCTGTATTTATGGGTAAGCCAAAGCCAAAGCATCACCACGGCTTGAAGGGCGATCGCCAAGGTTAGCGCGTAATTGCTCAATAGTAAGGTCAGCGCAAGCGCAAGGTGTGCATTCACCCCACACCATAGGCTTAACCGGACTAAATGTTGTGTGTGGTCTGTCCCTTTAAAATAACGAGTAAATGCCGCTAATATCGCCGCGCCACCGGCTAAACATGCTGACCATAATAGGGTGCTATATGCGTGAGGAGGTTGCCCACCCCAAAACGGATCCGTCACTACCGAGTTTAGGCTCACCATTAATGGTGTCGCTAGGCACGCCAACCAGATAAAGTGAATGCTTTTTGGCGAACGCTTACCCAAGGCCAAACTATATAACAGGGTAAACACACCGATACTTAAACCCATATGTTGGGCAAGTGCAGAGCCATCAAGATCACTTGTCAGTAGCCAAAGCGCGGCCCAAATTAAGCCTAGAGCAGGCCAAGCACCCCAACGCACAGAGAATAGGGGAGCGAGGTAAAGCCACCCCACTAGTGCTGCGATCAATGGAATACCAGCAGTGATAGATAATGGAAATGCCGCCATTGATGCAATCAGCATAATGGCAAGCATCAGCCAGGTGTCGAGTGCGTGATGGTGCCATGATCGAATATCAACAAGAATACGCCAAGATAGTGGCCCGTCAGATGTTGGTTTAAGCAACCAACCCAATCTTGGTACTGCAATCAGCACGTAGACTGAGCCGACAGCAAATCCAGTGACGATAAGCAGGGGCGCCGAAAAATGGGCAAAAGCAAATAGCCAAGCAAGATGCATCCCCCACAAGCTATGCCACAGCCATCGGCGCTCGACACGTTGAGCCACATAGGTGATGGCGGCGGCGACGAGTAAAAAATAGCTGGCGAGCAACCCGTAGCTGGGGGTGGCACTGGTAGAGAACAATGGCGCGCCATACGCACCGATGAGCCCGACTACGGTCAGTAGTGGGCCAAACCTAAGCCCGTAGAAGGTCGCAGCGAGCGAGATCAGCGCCAGCATCACAACAGCGATAGGATCAGAAATAAACTGATAGGGCGTCGCCGCCATCAAGGTCAGGCCAAACAAGCTGATAAAGCCCGCACTCGCAATGGCAGCGGGCACATAGCTCGGCCAATCAATTTGCGTATAACAGCGCAACTTATCGTGCAGCCACTCACTGCTTACAATCAAACCGACGCCAAACAGCGCTCCCAAGCCAAGACGGGCAAGAGGGGGAAAATAGCCTTCGCTGATCAGGTAGGAAATTAAGAAAAGTCCACCGAGGGTAAAAATACCGGCGCCACTCCAAACCAGCCATTGCTGTTTCGCGCGCTCAAGCCATGCCATCGCATGTCCTTTGGTGGCACGCATGGCGTTATCGTCGTGAAGAGGGGGGGCATCTGTGGGCTGGAGAGTATGATGCTCGCGGTTTTCCTCTAAAGCGTCCGATTCCGTTGATGACTTTACTGAAGGTTCATTGCTCGAACGGATACTTGATGACGTATGGTTCTCGCTGGAACTTGTCGTGGTCTCTTGCCTGTGACGCAACTGCCTCAGTGCATGTTGGGTCGCCTCAAGATCATGACGCAAGGAACTCACTTTAATGATCGCAACAACGCCGCAAATACTGCCGACCATAATGATCAACGCCATAGCGACAAGAAAAGTGAAATACATAATAGGGTGACCACATCTGTTAGCGAACGCAGACACACTTTACTGTGGATAGACATTAAATCATCGAAATCGGGCGAAAAGAGCCCAGATTTGGGAGTAAGCGCATAAAAAAGCCCACAAGCAACGAGCAAGTGGGCATAGAAGAAAAGTCTTCTAGAAAAAGCAGTGGCACAAGGTGTGACTAGCAAAAATGCGAATGGGTTCCCACATTGGTATAAAAAAAGCGCCGCCTATTTTTGCGGCCGTACGGGCTTACTGGCTTAGTCTCTGATATTCAATACGTTACATATCGTCTTGCCCCTCCTGTTTCAGACGGATCATTTACCAAACATTATACGGTGACAACAAACGGGCGCTGAACGCCAGTAATGGCCTGATCACCTTGTCATCACTCAATAATGTGATGTTGCTCATGCGATACATAGGTGTTTCTTACTTGTTAAATAAGGCTTGTCGGTATAAAGTTAAACAAGCGTTTAAATCAGGTGAATGAATAATGGCAGGACGAGGCGACACCAAAGCGAAAATACTGGATGCCGCGGAGCAGCTCTTCGCCGAGCATGGCTTTAAAGAAACATCGTTGCGCACCATCACCAGCAAAGCAGGGGTTAACCTTGCCTCGGTGAATTACCATTTTGGTGATAAAAAATCATTGGTGCGCGCGGTGCTTGGACGTTATCTCGAGGCATTTATGCCCGCACTTGGCGAACAACTGCAAATGTTGTTAAGCCAGCGTGAATGTACGATGGCCCAAGTGTTTTCTTGTGCCAAACAGCCGGTACTCGCACTTGACCAATACCGGCCTCATGGCGCGGCCACCTTTATGCAATTAATTGGTCGAGGCTACACCGATGTGCAAGGGCACTTGCGTTGGTTTATTACCACGCGCTATGAGCACGTTTTATCCTTGTTTAACCAAGCGGTGCACAAAGCCAACCCGGCACTCACCCCCGAAGCCGTCTTCTGGCACATCCATTTTACGCTCGGCGCTGCCATTTTCACCATGGCATCGAGCGAGGCACTCCGTGATATTGCCGAAAATGATTTTGATCGCACGTTAGACACCGAAGCGATCGTTGACCGCCTCATCCCGTATTTAGCAGCAGGGATGAACGCCGAGCCAGCAGTGATGCAGCAAGGCCAAGTGCTTCCGTTTGCGGCGGAATCGCAGGCCGACTAGCGCAACAACGTATGGGCGTGGTAGGCGTGGAGCCAGCCCTCATTTATTCGCCCACGTTATTGTCGATGTCTGACAATGCGTGGAATGCAATGTAAAACCCGTTCTGGTCGCACAATAACAGCAACAAGAGTGCAACCATGATCAACAAAAGGACCTGAATCATGAGCTCTCAAACTTCATTACGTCGTTCACTGATTAGTGACAAAGCGTTTACTTTCTTCAAAAAGGTGCTGCCACCCTTATCAGCGACAGAGCGTGAAGCGATGGAAGCGGGCAGCGTTTGGTGGGATGGCGAACTCTTTTCCGGATCGCCAGATTGGAAAACCTTGCACAGCTATGGCAAGCCAACGCTCACCGCTGAAGAACAAGCTTTTATTGATAACCAACTCGATACCTTACTGGCCATGCTGGACGATTTTAAAATCGTGCAAGAGCAAAAAGATTTGCCGGAAGAGGTGTGGGATTACTTGAAGAAAGAACGCTTTTTCTCGCTGATCATCCCCAAAGAATACGGCGGCCTCGCGTTCTCGGCGCTGGCCAACTCCACCATCGTATCGCGCATTGCAACGCGCAGTTTAAGCGCGGCGGTCACTGTAATGGTGCCGAACTCACTGGGCCCAGGAGAACTACTGACGCACTACGGCACCCAAGAACAACGCGATTACTGGCTGCCACGTCTGGCCGATGGCCGTGAAGTGCCTTGCTTTGGTCTCACAGGCCCGGAAGCAGGCTCGGATGCAGGGAGCATTCCCGACCATGGTGTTATTTGCATGGGTGAGCATAATGGCGAAGAGGTTCTCGGGATCCGCTTAAGCTGGAACAAGCGCTATATCACCTTAGCTCCCGTGGCCAGTGTCGTTGGGCTTGCCTTCAAACTCGGCGATCCTGAAGGGTTGTTGGGTGACAAAAAAGATCTCGGCATCACCTGTGCCTTGGTCCCGGCAGACCATCCAGGGGTGGAAATTGGCGATCGCCACAACCCACTCAATATGGCCTTCATGAATGGCACCACCCGTGGTGAAGACGTCTTTATTCCGATTGATTGGGTCATCGGGGGTAAAGACTACGTAGGTCGAGGCTGGCGTATGCTGGTGGAATGCTTGTCTGCTGGACGTGGGATCTCGCTGCCTGCGCTCGGCACGGCGGTCGGCCACTTAGCCACACGCACCACAGGCGCTTACAGCTATGTACGTAAGCAGTTTGGTATGCATATTGGCCGCTTTGAAGGGGTCGCCGAAGCACTGGGTCGCATGGGCGGGTTGAACTACTTGATTGAATCGACCCGCACCCTGACCACCACCGCGCTTGACCAAGGTGAGAAACCGGCGATCATCACCGCCATTTCTAAATACCACATGACCGAGATCGCGCGCACCATCTTAAACGATTCGATGGATATTCACGCGGGTCGTGCCATTCAATTAGGGCCACTCAACTACATTGGCCACCATTACTTTGGTATTCCTGTCGCGATCACCGTGGAAGGGGCGAACATTCTTACCCGCAACCTGATGATCTTTGGTCAAGGGGCGACCCGTTGCCACCCTTATGTACTTAAAGAGATGGAAGCGGCGGCTAACCCAGACCAAGAGCAAGGCGCACAAGCATTTGATAACCTGCTGTTTAAACACATTGGTCATGCCACTAAAAACAGCATCATGGGGTTAGTGAATGCGTTAACCGGCTCGCTGACTAACCGTGCACCGGTTAGTGGTGAAACGGCCAAATACTATCGCCACCTGACTCGCATGAGTCGTGCACTGGCGGTAACCACTGATGTGGCGATGTTGTCACTAGGCGGTGAGCTAAAACGCCGCGAAATGCTTTCAGCGCGCCTTGGTGATGTATTGAGTCACCTTTATATGGCATCGGCAACCCTGAAGCGCTATGAAGATGAAGGGCGTCCAAGCCAAGATCTGCCAATGGTGCACTATGCGCTGCAATACTGCTTAGCCCAGTGTGCCAAAGCCTTTGATGGCGCCTTTAACAACTTCCCGGCCAAAGGCGTGGGTCGTAGTTTACGGGTGCTACTGTTCCCATTAGGCATGCGTTATACGATGCCGTCCGACAAACTGCTCAACCAGATCGCCGAGCAGTTAATGACCCCAAGTGCAGAGCGCGACCGTTGGACGCATCTTTGCTATGTCGGGGAAAAAGCCGACGATCCGGTGGCGGTAATGGAACGCGCCTTCACAGCCATGTGGGCGTGTCGTGATACCGAAAAAGCCCTGATCAAGGCAGTAAAAGCCAAGAAAATCAATGGTAAAGCCAGCCTGGCCGACCGCTCACAACAAGCGGTAGAGCAAAATATTATCACCGCCGATGCGCGTGAAAAATTGCTTGAGGCCGATGCGTTGCGTGCTTACGCCGTACAAGTGGATGATTTTGAGGCCGATTGGTTTACCTCAAACCAGTTACAAGGGGGCGCTATCGACAAAGCTAACCCAAATAAAGCCGCTTAAACGCTGTGATTACGCTAATGAAAAGCGTCTGTGATGAGCAGACGCTTTTTTGTTGGCTCGCTCATGGAACCGATTAACACTGCGATCTTGCCCACTATTTTTGCCTGCAACACCTCCAACCACTGGGTATTTTTGCCCTTTTTCCATAAAAGGGGATGCATAGGCAGGCGTTAGTATTTATCCTAGCCTCAATTTTGTGAGGGACGTTGAATATGATCATCAAACCTAAAATTCGCGGATTTATCTGTACAACCACCCATCCAGTGGGGTGTGAAGCGAACGTAAAAGAACAAATTGACTACACCAAAGCGCAAGGCCCGATTGCCAATGCGCCAAAACGTGTGTTGGTCGTGGGTGCATCCAGCGGCTATGGCTTGTCCTCACGCATTGCAGCCGCCTTTGGTGGCGGCGCAGCAACCATAGGCGTGTTCTTCGAAAAGCCAGGCACCGAGAAAAAGCCAGGCACCGCAGGCTGGTATAACTCAGCCGCGTTCGACAAGTTTGCCAAGCAAGAAGGCCTGTATTCAAAAAGCCTGAACGGCGATGCTTTCTCGCACGAGGCCAAGCAAAAAACCATCGATTTGATCAAACAAGACTTGGGTCAAATCGACATGGTGGTTTACTCACTGGCCTCGCCAGTCCGTAAGCTACCTGACAGCGGCGAGCTGGTACGTTCATCACTCAAACCTATCGGTGAGACGTACACCTCAACCGCCGTCGATACCAACAAAGATCAACTTATCGAAGCGAGCGTCGAGCCTGCTACTGAGCAAGAGATCCAAGACACCGTCACTGTCATGGGCGGTGAAGACTGGGAACTTTGGATTAACGCACTCAATGACGCCGGCGTATTGGCCGAAGGCTGCAAAACCGTCGCCTACAGCTACATTGGCACAGAGCTCACTTGGCCAATTTACTGGGAAGGAGCACTAGGCAAAGCCAAAATGGACTTAGACCGTGCCGCCAACGAGCTAAACCAGACGCTTGCCACCAAAGGCGGTAGCGCCAACGTCGCCGTATTGAAAAGCGTCGTGACCCAAGCAAGCTCGGCTATTCCCGTTATGCCGCTTTATATCGCCATGGTGTTCAAAAAAATGCGCGAAGAAGGGGTCCATGAAGGCTGCATGGAGCAAATCCATCGCATGTTTACTCAACGCCTCTATCAAGCCGATGGCAGCGAGCCTGCCGTTGATAGCGAGCGTCGCTTGCGTTTAGACGACCTAGAGCTACGCGAAGACATTCAGCAGCACTGTCGCGACTTGTGGCCGCAAATCACCACTGACAACCTCACCGAGCTAACCGACTACAACGAATACAAAGCCGAGTTCTTGAAGCTATTTGGCTTTGGCGTAGACGGCGTAGACTACGACGCAGACGTGAGCCCATTGGTAGAATTTGATATCGAAAACATCTAAAACTGTTTAGAAAACAGACGAAAGAGGTCAGCCAAACGCTGGCCTCTTTTTTATTGCACGAAAGCTAACCAAACAAACCAAAATCGTCGCTTTTTACTTTACAAGCGAAGCCTAAGCCAATAATATACGCCGCGTTCCGGAGAGATGGCTGAGTGGTTGAAAGCACCGGTCTTGAAAACCGGCAAGGGTTAATAGCCCTTCTAGGGTTCAAATCC
>NZ_MUFR01000027.1:0-47724 GCF_001996185.1 Salinivibrio costicola subsp. alcaliphilus | reverse complement strand
AACCTCTTTTTGACTCCCCTAACGCTTGGCGTTAAGTGGACGGCTATCTTAATCTTTTAAAAACTCACGTCAAGCGTTTATTTTTATTTGATTTTTTACGTCAACATGGCGCTGAGCGCTTGCCCTGTGTGCCGTGTCGATGTGGGGCGTAGTATAGCGACACAGATCACACTGACAAGGGTTTTTTACGTTTTTTATTTCGACTGGACAAGAATCCACCTAAAATGATGAATAACCAGCGTTTTGAAACATTCTTGATACGTGGTATTTACTGAGAGATAACGCTGGCCCGTTTTCTTGGTCCTTTTCATGACATGCATTGCCTATTTGTTGTTCATGTCATCACTTTTAATTGCTCTATTTTTAATAATGCTTATGAAATCACCAGTCAATTTTGCACTAATTATCTGTATCGCCGTACTCGGCGCCATTATCGTCAACCTGATGGGGGTCAGTTCACCTGCCATTGCATTCGCTGCAGGCGCAATCGTCAGCGGACTGGCTTGCCTCTACCTTCCTCTCCCCGATTTTAAACCAGCGACACAGGATGCTCCTGCATCACATAACGCGAACAACGACGAGGAAGAATCACCTCAGAGTAAAACCTTGTATGTGGGTAACCTACCTTATCGCGCCAATGAAAATGATGTCCGTACACTGTTTAGCGAACATGGCGAGGTTTTTGCCGTTCGACTGATGAAGGATAAACGCACCGGTAAACGTCGAGGCTTTGGTTTCGTGGTGATGGCCGCTGCGCATGCCGAGGATGCCATCAACGCCCTGAATAACAATGTATACGGCGAGCGGACACTTAAAGTCCGTGAAGCGAACGAACCAAAAAAGCAGGCGAATAGCTAACGCGCGTCAATCCTATCGACTGTATATAGTCGGATAGCGCGTCAGCCTTAATCGGTGTTGCCGTTGCGTAGGCGTGATTGCCTGATGTGGTCGCGGTAACACTGGATATGTTCAGTGTGGCCGTCAGTGAGACGATGCGGCGCGCGATTGCAGTGCCTGAATCAATCAAACACACTGACTCACCCAATACTTGTTGGATTTCCTCTCGCAATAAGGGGAAATGCGTACATCCCAGCACCAACGTATCGGTGGTAGCTGCAAACGGCGCTAAGATTGCCGTTAAGTCCTCTTGATTAACGGCCTCGCCTCGTAGCTTTCGCTCTGCCATATGCACCAAAGCTGTAGTACCTACCGACACTATATGACAATCTTTGGCGTAATCGGCAATCAACTGCTTCGTATAAGGACGAGCAACGGTGGCAGGTGTGGCCAGCAAACCTATCGTTTTATACTGACTTTGCGCCGCTGCCGGTTTGATCGCCGGCACCACGCCGACAACCGGAATCGCTAACTGTTCACGTAACTGCGGCAGTACCAGCGTCGAGGCGGTATTACATGCGATGACCACGATATCAATATCATGCTGCATACATACCGCACTCACCAAAGCAGTCACACGAGTGATGAGTTGGGTATCATCCAGCTCACCGTATGGGAAAGCTGCGTTATCGAACAAATAGGTGTAGTTAGCGTCAGGAAGCAGCTCTCGCACCGACTGATAAATCGATAAGCCCCCCACACCGGAGTCGAAGATCAATATATTGGGCTGCGCCATGGGACACCCATTCAATAAAAAACGCCCTTATCATAACGATAAAGGCGTGATTAAAGCTAGTTTAGAAAGAGTATCTCGCTTCCAGTGTCAATTGGCGCCCATCACCTGGATAGTAAGCGTCCCGTGCATTCGCATTAGCATTAGCAGGATATTGTTTGTCAAAGAGGTTATCTACGCGAAATGTAGTTAGCCACTGTTCCAATTCATACTGTAACCCAAAGTTAGATAGCCAATAGGATGAAAGCTTTCCTTTGCTATTAGCATTATCCCCATCTTTATAGCGCGATCCAGTATAAACACCTTCAATATATGCGAGAACATCTCGAGTAATATGGACAGTACTTTGCAGTGTCGCTGTATGCATCGCTACCCACGGCAACGCATTACCCTTGTTATCACCTTCCGTAAACTCAGCATCGATATAATGGTACTCACCCACAACAAGCCACGCTGGAGTGACGTGTAACTGACCAGAGATACTTCCACCGTATCGTACAGAGCGATCTGCGTTAACATTCGCACCGCCTGAACCGCCTGATGGCGAGATGGCATTAGAGTCAAATAAGATTTCATCATCAATTTCTAAACGATAAAGATCCGCACCAATTTGATAGTTCTCAGCCTCTTGTCGCCAACCTAGTTCTAGAGAGTTGCCTCGCTGCGGATCTAAACCAAACACACCTGGAGAGGTGTATGCTTGCTCATCCACTTTTGCAAAACGAAAGTTCTGCTCACCACGAATATAAATACGGTTTATATCATCAATAAAATGGTTTAACCCTAACTCTAACGCATTAGCATGTGCTTTTAATTGCTCACCATTTGGATATGTCGCAGCATCCGTTAAGTCATCGGTAACACGTGATTTTCTTCCTCCCAGAACAAGGGTAGTCTGTGAAGACAATGGATAATGAAGTTGGCTAAACACACTCACTCGTTGCTGACGATTATCCCTGTCTATAAACAGGGAAAAATAGTCGAAAGTATTGTTGGCATAATCAACGCCAACAATCCAAGCTCCCTCTTCTCCCCCTTTGGCCGCAAATGATTTCTCTCCTGATATAGAGACTGTTAGCTGATCCAACTCGGCTTGGCTTGGTGTTCCCCAACTTTTAGCGCTTGTGCTGGTATCCGAATACTGTAAAGAGGTAGATAACTGCCATGTTTCTCCTACACCTTTCTGATAACCCACATCAAGCGAGCGAGATATTTCATGACCATAATCTTCAGCGTGAGTACTTTTAGACTGGCGAGGATTGGCGCGATACTCATTTTCAGTTAGTGAACTTGGCCATTGACGATCATCGTCAAAGTAACTGAGTACAGCGTGGAAGCGCTCGCTACCTCGCTGATATTCGACTCGGCTACTCAACATCCCAGAATCTTGCGCATTGTGCTCACGATAGTTGTCTGTTTTCTCGTAGTCTGCCGATATTTGATAATGCCAATAGTCCCTCAGCTTGCCTGATTTGCTAGCGTAAGCGCCACGGGTCTCAAAGTCTCCAACACGAACACCTACATGGCCTCCCTCTCTGGCTGTACTTTTTAGAATGATATTGATGACACCACCTACCGCTTGGTCACCATATAAAACACCGGCACTACCAGAGAGGATTTCAATACGCTCTACTTGGCTCAAAGCAACCGAGCCTAGCTGTGGCCCAGATAAATCAGCTTTGTTTAATCGCCGACCATCAATCAAAACAAGTGTATTGTGAGCGCTTTGTCCACCAGAAAATCCGCGCATTGCAAAAGAAGCGCCAGAGTTAGTATCCGAAACCTGAATACCTGACTTTCCTCTAAGTAGAGTCGCTATATCTTGAGCTCCACTCTTGCGGATATCTTCTTGAGTAATTACAGCGACGTTTGAGGGTATTTGCGTGAGCGTATCAGCATGATGACTCCGCCCTATCACCACCACCGTTTCAGTATTTTGCTCGGCCCACGCGCTCGCGGGGAGTAATGACGCCGCCACCAGGCTCGCCACAATTGGTTTGTTCATGGGTTATTCCTTCCTATCGCGAGAATATGCAGCACAATGCTGCGGGGCGGGCTGTATTCGGACTTAAGAGCATGGCTTTCGCCGCCTACTGCTAACGACTTCCCATCACCTATCCAAAGAATTGGCGACAGTGTCTGGCCAGGGGCCGAGTTAGGGTCGTTCTCTGATACCGCTGCGCGTCAGTTGCGGATTCTCACCGCATTCCTGCGATTACGGCTTGTTTGCTCGCTAATCGCTTACCCGCCCAAGGATAGTAGCCATCTAGATGGATATTGTCCATTGATAACCTTGTAGAATAACGGAGAATCGTGAGCAAGGCTGGACATAGCTGGGGATTTGTCTAAAATCTGCGCTCATTTTCCAATCGCTGAGGCAGCCATCATGACCAAGGCCCAATCAACCGTTGACTACGACACACAGCTTGCTGAGAAAGTCCAACGACTCACGGAACAACTCGCACCGTTTCACGCGCCTGAGCTCGAAGTGTTTCATTCGCCAGAGACGCATTATCGGATGCGCGCGGAATTTCGGGTATGGCATGAGGGGGATGATCTTTACTACATCATGTTTGACCCGGCGACTAAACAAAAATATCGCGTTGATACCTTTCCCGTGGCGAGCCGCTTAATCAACGACTTGATGCCGCTCTTACTCGAAGCAATTAAACCCAACGAGACCTTGCGCCGCAAACTGTTCCAAGTGGACTTTTTGTCAACCCAAAGTGGCGAGATCTTGGTGTCGTTACTGTACCACCGCCAACTAGATGAAGCGTGGGAGCAGGCCGCCCAGACACTGAAGCAACGCCTCAATGATGAAGGCTTTAACCTCAACTTGATTGGCCGTGCGCGTAAGCAAAAAAAGGTACTAGACCGCGATTACGTACTAGAAAAGGTACAGGCTGATGGCCAAACCTTGGTGTACCAGCAAATTGAAAACAGTTTTACCCAGCCCAATGGCCCAGTGGCGCAAAAAATGCTGGATTGGGCGATTGATTGTACCCGAGATAGCGAGGGCGATTTGCTGGAACTGTATTGCGGTAACGGCAACTTCTCACTGGCGCTGGCAAAAAACTTCCGTCGAGTCTTAGCCACCGAGCTTGCCAAGCCCTCGGTACAATCGGCGCAATACAATATTGCCGCCAATCATATCGATAACGTGCAAATCGTTCGTATGTCAGCCGAAGAGTTTACCCAAGCGATTAATGGTGAGCGTGAGTTCCGTCGCTTACAAGACCAAGGCGTGACGCTGAGTGATTATCAGTGCAACACCATTTTTGTCGATCCACCCCGCGCGGGCATGGATGATGAAACCTGCAAAATGGTGCAAGGCTACGATCGTATTTTGTATATTTCATGCAATCCGGAAACCTTGGTCGAGAATTTACAACGCTTAGGCCAAACCCACCGGATTAGTCGTTGTGCCCTGTTCGATCAATTCCCGTTCACTCACCATACCGAAGCGGGTGTGTGGTTAGAGCGCATCAAATAAGGGTTTTCCGGTCATTTAAATAAACCCAAAATCGTTCTGGGTACGGCGTGAGGTACGGGGACACTAAAAACCGACTTCACGCCAAAATGAACAACTCTTTGTCATCCATTGAAAGTGCGATTAGGAATTCTCACTAAAAATCCTAAAGATCGGATTTTTAGTGATTTTAGTGATAAAATGGAGTGAAAGAGACTAATTTTTGCATTAGCCATAAAGTGATTGATAATGTGAGGAAATTCTATACTTGGTTCAGGCTGGACTTTATCGCATTTTCGAACAACGTGATGAATGAAGCGCAGTCACCGATATAGTTTGGATATGCTTCCGACAACTGTCCCATGTTTTTTGTCGAAATGAGCAGAGTGTTTAGTCTCGCATGACTGCGTGTCATCTTCTCAGCCGCATTATAAACCGAAATAGCTCTGTTGTAGTTCGCAAACTCTTCACTAAAGATCAACTCTAGCGAAGCTTCATCGATCACTAAAAGGACATGCTCTATTGAGCTATCGCAGCAGCCTTCAACTTTTTCGGATAAAATTTTAAAGCTTCTCAGACGGCCCAATGCATTAATTTCACTGTCCAAATCAATCAATCTATTTGAAAATTTCGTTTTGTCATCATCACTTAGCTCGATAGCACCTTCTGTATCTGCAATGTACTGACTCATGATTGAAAGGAGTTCTTCCCACTGGATCTGCAGGTTCGCTTTGTCGGCATCTGGACTATGCGAGTGTGTCTTAATCTTTGTCCCTTCCAAGATGTCGACGATTTCTACCGTTGTTGCCCAGAGGTGTTGAAGACGAGTACGTAGCTGAGCTTCTATATTAAAGCTTTTGCCACTAGCATGGTCATAATGATAGATGAGATGCAAACTACGGTATCCGCAGTCATTAGGTTTGGAATTTGTGATGTAATCATCAATGTCCTTGATTTTTATCCGACCCACTTTTTCTACTGTGACTTGCAGTTGCTCTTTTGCTTTCTCCAATGACTCCAGATCAGGAAAAATAGCCCGACAACCACCAATATCGTTCATATTGGTTATGCAAGTCGCATTCGTCGTCTCACCATCAAGAGATCTACGCTGTAGCTTATCAACTATGGTTTCTAAGCGCTTAAGTCGCGTCACTATCTTAACGTCTACCCCTAGCTCGCGGCAACAGCGCCCTACAAGATAAGCGATTGTATGTAGTGGTTTTTCATGAGCAGCACGAAACTGCTGAATTGTCGCAGTAGCGGACTTAAGGTCGCCCTCTTTCTTACGTAGCCGTCGCCCTGCTTTTTTCACCCCATTATTGGTGTATGAGAAGTCTTCAGCGGTACTTTCATTAACCGTTCGCTCAAGAAAATCTTGAAAGTTCAGCTCATAGTCATCTTGGAAGGTTTTTGATGCCTGTTCGGCGGTAGGCGTGTCGTCAATCTGAAAACTGACGACACTTTTTTCTTTCTCACTCACAGGCTAGCTGTCCGACCTGACTGTTTGATCTGAGAGTAATGAGCTTGGATCAAATAATCTGGAATCACTTTTTGGTGTGTGCCATCCCAAACTTGATGCCATGGGCTACCGTCACGATGCGTCAAATCTACAAGCTGAGGTCCCGTTAAGTGGCCCAGTTGTGATACTACATCTTTGACAATAGACTCACTCTCCTGATCTAGAGCAACATCACATTGTTCAGTGATCTCGCTACTACCGTATGATTTAAAACGAAAGTAGACAGAGGGTACTACTGGACCAAACTTCCAAGCAAATACGTCGTCCACAACAAGAGGACGCTGGAAGTGAGCCAATGATAGACCGTGGCATACATAGGTTAGTTTTTGTAGCTGCAAATTGGAGAAGCATGTACCTTGCTCTTTCGCATGCTTAAGCAAGCTCCACGCAACGTCTACAGCACTGTATGTGTGATATGCTTTCATCTTCTTATTCCAATTTCGTCTAAATAGTTTACATAATTCAGTCGATGCAACATCAAAATTGTAAACCATTGCTGCATTTAAAGACAGTAATTTTATTCACAGTTAGATGCTCGTTCGCAAAAATTAGCAACATATTCATGCAAATAATCGGTCGCGGTAGGAATAGCGGTCACCCGCTACCCCCCGCACAGATCCGTACGTGCGCTACTAACGCATACGGCTCCTACCTTAGGTCTAACGTCAAATCGCTGCTCAGGATAAGGGTGGACAATTCTTGCACTGGGAATCCAGTAATCAACTAGTTTCCTAAAGCGTGCCCATGTCATTTTATGACGCTGGCTACGCCTTCGTAGTTGCTTTAACCACACATTAGTGACCTCTGTAATAAACAGATTTAGGGAGCGACCATTCATTGGTACACCGTAATAGTTGATGTGCCCTCGAATAATCCGATTCAGCCACCTTCCAACCTTCCATGGCGGTAGATGAAGCCTTTTCTTTAGCTCCTGTCTGACCCATTTTATCTTACTGATAAGTCGCTTTTTTATTGTCTTCCGCTTGATCACTATAGCCTTTCGGCTCCTTGTAAGGTCGCAGTAGTGCGTAAATCCAAGGAAATCAAAGGTGCCAGGTCTTTGGGCTTTCCCTTTCTTGTAGTCTTCGAAAGCGAAACGTCCAAAGTGTATCAACTTGGTTTTGTCCGGATGAACTGATAAACCAAATTTAACAAGGCGCTTTTTCAACCCCTCTAAGCAAGCATTTGCATCACTTTTGTACTGAAAACCAATAACTGCATCGTCGGCATACCTAACCATGATTACATCGCCGATTGCACTTCGGTGTCGTTCCCTGTTCAGCCAAAGGTCAAAAGTATAATGAAGATAAACATATGCCAGTAATGGCGAAATCACAGCCCCCTGAGGAGTGCCTAAGAGCGATTTAACCCGTTGGTTATGTTCATCAAGATACCCTACTTTTAACCATTTGGTTATAAGCTTGAGCAATTGCTTATCTGCGACTCGATGCTCTAGAAATTGGATCAACCAGTGATGTTCTACAGTATCAAAGAACTTGGTTATATCTAAGTCGAGCACCCAGTTTATCTTTCTTCGATTGAGTGCAACATACAGTGCATCAAGGGCTTGATGCTGACTTCGCTCTGGTCGAAAGCCGTATGAAAATCCCATGAAATCGCTCTCATAGATTGACTCGAGGATTTTGCAGACTGCTTGCTGAACAATTTTGTCCTTAATACATATGATACTCAGCGGACGCTGACTACCATCCTGTTTAGGGATATGGATTCTTCTGGCAGGTTTTGGCTTATATCGCCCAGAGTGGATGTCTTCACATAGCTGCTTAATGAGCTGTTTTGAGAATAATTGGTATTTATCCCATGTTACCCCATCTATCCCTGCGGCGGAGTCACGCTTGAGAGCATAAAAGCTCTCCAGCAGTAGCTCTTCCGTTATGAGATGAAGAAGATTGTTAAACTTCAGTGGCTTATCTTGAGTTGCGAGTTTGCGTATGGTCACCAACTTTGACGTCACGGGAGTCCAGCTCTGTGTCTGGCCGTGGTTAGACTGTTGACCATTCCCCTTGGTCAGGACACTTCCCTCCACAGATTCCGCGGCTGTTTTACGAGTGTTGTTCGCCTGTTTCATCAGTACTATTATCCTGTCCGACTTCCTATACCATAACTATCTCGCCTGAAAAGGTTCGGCAGTTATGCCCGATTGATACCTACCGGGACTGCATAGGATCTCCTAGGTTCCGGCGTATAAACTTCTCTGTATGCGTAAGGTCTCCGACCCCGGGAAGTGTGACTAAGAGCTCACCATTTACGCTCTTGTCACTGTTGGATTCTGTTTCGCTTAACAACATCTCCACTTCCGAATTTAATTTCGTGGCTCAATACTTAGCCTACAGATGCCTCTACTAACACTTCACTGGTACAGTTACCCACACTCAGCGCATAGCTCGAGGACTCAGCGGATGGTTAGTCCTTACTGAGATGGGACTTTCACCCATTATTTATTCGCCAGCTTTGCCTAGCGTACTAAGCGGTTAATTAACCGGTGAACGCCTACTTGACATCATTGAGATCCATACTCCACGGCATCAGATCTGACATATCATCCGACGGCGACCGCTTGGATAATTCAGCGAACAGGTGTCGGAAGTAATAATAGGGATTGATGTCATTGGCACGGCGTGTCATCACCAAGCTATACAGATTGGCGCTCGCTTTCGCACCACCGACAGATGTCGAGAACATCCAGTTCTTTCGCCCTGTGGCTAACGGGCGGATGTCTCGCTCTGTCATATTGTCGTCGATGCTAATCTAATATGGCCATCTTCCAGATAGGTCAGCAGGTCTTAAAAGATGGCGATGCATTGGCGAATTTATGAGGGGATCCCTCAGGATATCGTGGGCAAACCTTATCAGGATCGGCTCGAACGATTGAAACATAAGAATCAACAATTGCTTTCTGTTCAGATAAACGTAAAAAAGGCGTCTTCTCGACGCCTTTTTGGGTTTCGCTAACGGCTGTCTTAGAAGCAATTACACGTCAGAGGCGGTATCGCTTTTCGCTTTGCGACTGAAAAAGCCCAACTTATGTCCAATCCAGAAAGCTAACGCCATTGAGACCAAAATCGAGAAGAAGTTACCGCCCAGCTCTGGTATTTGCATGCGAATAAAGGCGGAATAGCCAAATGCCCCCACCAGGAAACACGCAAAGGCAATCAGCGGTGTGCCTTCTGTCAGTGGCTGTCGTTCATGCAATTGATAACAAGCATGTACGGCCAGTACAAATGCGAGAATGGGGAAGATCGAAAACGCCACGCCACTGAAAAAGACGGTGGCTAGCGTTGCACTTCCACAAATGCCAGTGACTAGCGCCAGCAATAAGAATTTACGTTCTGATTTGACTTGCTCGTGTTCCATGTTTTCACCTGTTTATGACAGTTTTTCCTGTAAGGCTCGCCGCTCACGGTCTTTACGGTACCAGTAAGCTCCCTTGGCTATCATGCGCAATTGTAACACCATTCGCTCCGCCAATTCTGCGCGTGCGTGCGGGTCGAGATCAAGGGCCTCAGCCCCCATATTGAAGACTAAAATCACACACGCCTCAGATTGATTGTACGCTTCTTCATACGTGAGCTGTGTGCGCGATTGTAAATACTCGGTTAACTCCGCAACAAAATGTTGAATTTCTCGCGCGACCGCAGCACGAAACGCAGCGGATGTGCCTGACCGTTCACGGAGCAACAATCGAAACACATTCGGACTACTTTCAATAAATTCCATAAAGGTTTCGACGGAAGTACGTACCACACTGCCTTCCGCAGCGATACGTTGACGCGCTTGGCGCATCAGTTGGCGCAATAACAAGCCCCCTTCATCGACCATGGTTAAACCGAGCTCATCCATGTCTTTGAAGTGACGATAAAACGAAGTCGGTGCTATACCTGCCTCACGGGCCACTTCGCGCAAACTTAAGCCTGAGAAACTGCGCTCAGCACTGAGTTGGCTAAACGCCGCATCAATGACAGATCGACGCGTTTTTTCTTTTTGTTCTGCTCGAATCCCCATCATATCCAACTCATGGTCACCATGGTGTCACTATACGCAATTTTTATCGGCAAATCAGCCAGCCTACATCACGCGCGAACGCCAATTTCACCAGAGATTGGGCACCGAAAGTTAACCTTACGGATAATAAGCGTTAAACTAGTCATAAATGGATGTTGCAATAATGAAAATAAGGTCTGAGCCCTATGAGTAAGTCGAGTCCCCACCCAAAAGATCACTTTGACGCGATCGTTATTGGTAGCGGCCCTGGCGGTGAAGGGGCCGCGATGGGTTTGTCAAAAGCAGGCAAACGCGTCGCGGTGATTGAGCGCGAAAACACGGTTGGCGGCGGATGTACCCATTGGGGCACGATTCCCTCCAAAGCGCTGCGCCACACGGTTAGCCGGATCATCGAATTTAATCAAAGTCCGATTTATACCCAAAACACCAAGAGCCTACACAGTACGTTTGCACAAATTCTAAGTCATGCCGATTCAGTGATTGGCAAACAAACGCGCATGCGCCAAGGTTTTTACGACCGCAACCAATGTACCTTGTTACATGGGAGTGCCACATTTATTGATGCACACACATTAGCGGTTCATCATAGTGATGGCAGCGCTGATACCTACACGGCCGATCACTTTGTGATAGCCACCGGCTCTCGCCCTTATCAACCGGCAGATGTTGATTTTGCTCACCCTCGTATTTACGACAGTGATTCAATTTTGTCGCTTGAGCACGACCCTCGTCATGTCATCATTTATGGTGCGGGGGTCATTGGCAGTGAATATGCCTCGATTTTTCGCGGGTTAGGGGTGAAGGTCGATTTAATCAATACACGAGACCGCTTGCTCTCCTTTTTGGATAACGAAATCTCTGATGCCTTGTCCTATCACTTTGGCAGTAGCGGCGTCATGATCCGTAACGATGAGACCTATGCAAACATTGAAGGCACGGAAGATGGGGTGGTCGTCCATCTTGAGTCAGGCAAAAAAATGAAAGCCGATTGTTTGCTCTATGCCAACGGACGCGCGGGCAATACCGACAAACTTAATCTTCAATCCGTCGGGCTGATACCGAATTCTCGCGGTCAACTTGATGTCGATAGCGAAAGCTATGCCACTGAGGTCGGTCACATCTACGCGGTCGGTGATGTCATTGGTTATCCAAGTTTAGCGAGTGCTGCCTACGACCAAGGCCGTGTGGTGGCTGAAGCCATCTGCCAAGGCAATGCCAATGTGCGCCTGATTGAACATATTCCAACTGGGATCTATACCATTCCGGAGATCAGTTCAGTGGGGAAAACCGAGCAGGAGCTCACTGCAGAGAAAGTCCCTTACGAAGTAGGCCGATCGCTTTTTAAACACCTAGCACGAGCACAAATTGCAGGGATGGATGTCGGTAGCTTAAAGATACTGTTTCACCGTGAAACACGCGAGATCCTTGGCATCCATTGCTTTGGTGAACGTGCCTCGGAAATCATTCACATTGGCCAAGCGATTTTCGAGCAAAAAGGTGAGGCAAATACCATCGATTATTTTGTCAACACCACCTTCAATTATCCCACCATGGCAGAAGCCTATCGGGTGGCGGCGCTTAATGGGCTCAATCGCTTGTTTTAGCGGCTTTGTTCTTATCCATGCAAAACGGCACCGAGAGCGGTGCCGTTGACTGTATTATCAAACACCTGCGGTGTCTCTAGCGACGTAAAATAGATGACCACGCTAGCGACTCATCACCAAGAACAATAAAGTTTGGATTTTGCAGTGAATCCCGCTCGTTATACGACAAAGGGTCAAGCTCTGTGCTGAGGATCCGTCCACCTGCTTGCTCGACGATGCATTGCGTCGCGGCGGTGTCCCACTCACCGGTCGGTCCTAAACGCAGATAACAATCTACCGCCCCTTCCGCCACTAAACAGGCTTTCAGTGCGGCTGAGCCCAAAGGGATCAAATCGTAATTAATTTCAGGCGCTAGTTTTTCCGTCACCGCATGAATATCTTGTCGACGACTGATCGCAATGGATAACGAGGTAATCGCTTCGTCGCGCTTCATGGTCGAGATGCGATGCATATCGCCATCAGGGGTGATTTTCCACGCCCCTTTATCTTGGCACGCATAATAGGTCACACCCGATACAGGCGCATAGACCACGCCCATCACCGGATGGTTGTTTTCCACCAGCGCAATAATAGTGGCAAAATCGCCACTGCCAGCGATAAATTCTTGGGTACCATCCAGTGGATCAATCAGCCAATAGCGCTGCCATTGTTGGCGATCACTGAAGGGTACACCGCAATCTTCTTCCGACAATACCGGAATCTCCGGCGTCAACGCAGTGAGTTTTTCCGTAATCAGCTTGTGGGCAGCTAAATCGGCGCTGGTCACCGGCGTTTGATCACTTTTGGTGATCTCTTCAAAATCACCGTCTTGATAAATATCGAGAATAACCTGGCCCGCTGAGCGGGTTATTTCAATCACATCGGGCAACAACTCAGGCAATGCCATGCCTCACCTCTCCGCTTGTAAGTACTTCAGCGCCATCATCAGTGCGGTAATACTGCGCGCTTCACAGAAATCACCATGGGTCAGTAACTCTTCCGCTTGGGCTAACGGCCAGCGAATGATCTCAAGCGGTTCGGGTTCATCACCTTCCAAGCTTTCTGGATACAAATCACGTGCCAACATCAAGGTCATACGGCTGGAAAAGTACGAAGGCGCGAGGACCACCTCTTTCAACGGGATCAATTCGCGCGCGCCCTGGCCAATTTCTTCTTTCAGCTCACGCACCGCCGCTTGCGCAGCCTCTTCACCCGGGTCAATTAAGCCTTTCGGGAATCCCAATTCATAGCGCTCTGTCCCAGCAGCATATTCTCGGACTAATAAGAGATCGCCTGACTCGGTAACCGGCACCATCATTACCGCATTACGGCCTGAGGGTTTCATCCGCTCATAGGTACGTTCAACGCCATTGCTAAACGTGAGCTCTAACGACTCCACCTTAAACAAACGAGAAGCGGCGACGACCTGTTTCGACAGGATTTGAGGAAGTTTACGCTGCGTCATAGTGTGATTTGCCACCCTTTGCTGATATGCCAATCAGGCCTTGTTAGCCGCGAAAAGAAAAGCGATAGCGGCCTTGTTGATCTGGCGCGCCTAACCAAGATAATGGCGCCTTCATCGGCTCGGGATAGTCAGGCCCCGGCTTTAGCCATCCCGATACAGAGTATCGCCCAGACGGCGTAATTGACAATGAAAACTTATTGCTTAAAGACGCCGACTGCCCCTCACCGTGCGCGGCAATACCTTGATTTTCGCAGGATAAAGCGGCTTGCGCAGGAATATTTTCTAGCTGCCTCATCGGCAGTTGCAATGCTGCATGCTGCCATTGGATTTGCCCTTGCAATTGCTGACACCCTGATTCAGCCAAGATGGCATCGCGCAGCACCAGATCGAGTGTGCCATCAATCGCAACGCCCGGGGGCAGTGCGATAGCGCCTGTTAATAGCTGCGCGGGCGCAGACACCAACGTTTGTGACACCGTCAGTGTCGAGCCGTTAAAACCAAGGTTCCCTTTTCCTCGCAACCCGTCAGGGCTACGTACCTGAATGGCCGCTTCAAACGTCGCGCCGGTGACTAAACGATGCCACTGCACATCCCATTGCACCGGCCCTAGGGTATAATTTTGCCACCGTATTTGTTCGACTTGCCCGTGCCAAACCGTGCCGTCGATTTCACCGATTTGTATCGCATCGGGCAAAGGCGCTAGGCGTAATAAAGACGCAGGCGCGTGCACCACAACACTGACCACAAAGACAAGCACACACCCTATGCCGAATAAGCCTTTTTTCCACATTGTTTTATCGCTCCAACTGCAGTCGATTCACCTTAACTTTGCCGGCCGTCTCTGTGGCTTCCGTGCTTAAACGCACCACGCGAATACCATGTACACTCGCCAGTTGATCTAACCAGCGGAGGAGTTGGTTAAACGGCAGCGGTTCAATCCCAAGCTGCACGCTATCTTCACCCGGTTGTAAGCGCGTAATCGTGAGGTTAAATTCCCCAGCACTGGCCGCGATGACTTGGTTTAATGGCTGTGTACGGCTTGCAGAGGCTTGATAACCGCTTCCTGACTGCGCCCGCAGCTGCATGATTTGGGTGCGCTTTTGTTGAACGTCTCGCAACAGGTGCTGCTCGCTGGCTAGCGCGGTATTGGCCTTTTCGGCCTGAGTTTGAAGCGGAACCATAACTCCCCAGTACAAAAGACTAACGACCAGCACGCCACCCGCGATCAGTAATAACCGCTGCTCGCGCACACTGATCGCCTGCCACTGGGCTTGAATGCGTGCCATCATGATGGGCTCCTTAACGTAAACTCGCCACTGACTACGTCGCCACTACGGTTCAGCTGGCCGAGCTCAGTCGCATAATGCTCGCTCAATATTCCTCGCAAACGCTCAAATTGCGCAAAGTCTCGACCTTTGGCGCGTAAAATCAACGCGTCTCGATTACCCTGATAACGCAGCGCCTGGAGCTCCAGGCCAGGCACATCATCCAGCATTGGCGCTAATTGTGCCAACCAAGGCAGTAGCGCGGAATCCTGTTGCTGCCCGGCTAGGCGGGCAATTTCAGCGTCCATTTGCCGCACCATATACGAGCGGGTTGGAATGCGTTGGTATTGTGGTAACGTCTCACGAAACAAGGCTTCGCTTTGCGAGCGTAACACTTGCACCTGTTGCTGGGTGTCACGAAGTGCCAGCCATTGCTCGCCGCCCAACAACGCCATCACCATCACCAATAGCGCGGCGGTGGGGATCAGCGGCTTGAATCGCTGCTTCATCTGGCTTTGCGGCCGATAAGGGCCGGATAATAAATTGGCAGACACCGCGGTACTCTGTGCGGCCAACATACTGATAGTTGGTTCACTTTGCTGCCACTGCACCGGGAAGCCATCGATGGGTAAAGGCGACTCGGTGTGTGCGTCTTGCGCGCCATACACCTGCAGGCTGAGTGTCGATGACTCGGTGTCTGCCGCGCGCGCTCCCTCGGTTTGATTGCCCAGCTGTTGCCACCAAGCTTGCGCCCAGAAGGCAAGCCATGCGCGCTGCCCAACCACACCTTGATGGGGTTGATAGCGGCACAACCACTGATCGGCCAGTGGCGCTAGCGTCAACGTTTGAGGCTGCCAAGGTAAACACAACACATCCGGGATCCACTGGCGAGCATGGATATTGGCCGCATCAAGGGCCTGCTGCCAAGCTTGCATCTGCCGATGAGCTACCACCGCGACCTGAGCGGTGTTTTCTTGGGTGTCTAGCAGGGTGACATGCACCGCCTCAACCTCATCGGCTAATGCTTCTTCCAGTAAATAGGGCACGACTTTGTCTCGTTGCCGGCGCGAGCCAGGCGGTAACGTCACCGAAGTGAGCGTCAGCCAGGTACTGTCCACCAGCACAACCACACGTCTTGTCTGTGCTTGTTCTGTTAATGCTGACAACTGCTGACAGGTGCCGGTCGTCATCACTTGGTTATCGCTGGTACGCACCTGCGCCCAATAAATGGGTTGGCTGGCATCACTGATCCTGATTATCAGTCGCTCGCTCACGCATTCCTCCGAACCGACGGCGTAAAACCGATACTTGGCCGTCGTCTTGATAGTGCAATAATGCCTGGATGTGACGTTGGGCTGAGGCCACGTGCACATCGGCGTGTAATAAAAAGTAATGGCTTGTCACGCTTAAATGCGACATCACTTGCTTGCGCGCCGCCTCATCAAAATCAGTCAGCGTCAGGGTAGCGATAAAATCGTCGACACTTTTCCAACCCGACTCAGGGCGCTCGGTCAGTACCTGTTCTGCCTGTTCAACTGACAGGGCCGGGGTAAACAACGCCGATAGCAATGCAGCCTGTTTGTCCGTTAACGTGTTCACATTCACCATCAGCTCCGCAGAGGGAATCGCACACAGCTGCGGTGATAACTGGCGAAAGACCTCAGCGTTGACCCCACGAACAGCGCGCCACTCACTGACATCGGCAATCACGGCATCAGCCGTCACGTAAGCGGGACGGACACTCTCGTAGTGAGCATCTTCCGCGCCTAACGATTGATCAAGCTGATTATTTTCATCAATATAATCGCGACTCGCTTGCGCAATCACATCGGCTTGATAACTATCGTCGACCTGGCTACCGATTAAAGCACGCAGTACGCGCACTTCATACGGCACCTCACCGCCTAATGCTGCGCCTCGCAACTGCAAACTATTTAAGTTAAAGCAGGCTTGCGCATCTTGTAAGTAACCACTAACTTTGCCACCTTGAAGCGGAAATGTCCGCGCAGACTGGGCCCAGTCCTGGTTTACATTCACCGTGTCACTGTCCGATAAACTCTCGCGTAATACCGCAGAGGCAAGGGCTTCCACCGCGTTGCTGTACCAGTACACTTGCTGAAAATGGAGCTGGTTTTCCGCCCGATGGTAATTGGTAAACAATCGTGACGCCATGCTGCCAGCAATCGCTGTCATCAGCGCCATGATCATCATCACGATAAGAAGCGCCGCGCCTCGCTGTCGGGTCATTGTGCCTCCCGCTGCAGCGGCGCGGGTAACGTTTGCCCCGCCAGCAAATACGTGCGGACTAACCGCCCGTAACGCGGATGAGTAAAGCGTACTTGCACCGCTTTGGGCAAAGCATGGGCCGTGTTATAGCTTTCTTGCCAATTGCCTTCCACGTAAAATCGAAACGTGAGCGCTTTGATATCACTGAGCAAGGTCGCCACCGCTGGCTCATCACCTGCGGCCTGATCCGGATAGCGCCAACGCAGGCGCTCTAAGTGACCGTCCCGTTGTCGGTAGCCAACCGCGACGACTTCACCGCGAGGAAAACGCGCTTGCGGGTTAATCCAACCGGTACGCGTAAAACGTATACCCATTTGTTCACTTTGGAGAACATCGCGTCCGGCAATCAGCAGTCGCTCGGTCGGTGTTTGACCGTCGATACGCTGACGACGCGCGGCCATTTGACGAAAGTCACTGTCCATGATCACTAACGCACGTTGCAACCGCTGCAAGGTTTCGCCGACTTCACGCGATTGCACATTGCTGCGTTGTACGGTTTGTAGCACTTGATAAGCCGTCAGGCTGATACTGGCAAATACCACCAACGCCAACAAGACTTCAAGTAACGTAAATCCCTTTTCAGCGCGTCTCGACATACGTCCTCACGGTCACCAATGGGTTATCGCTCTGCTCAGCGGCCGACACCGACAGATCCACCGCTCGCAGTTGGCCGGTTTCGGTCGCCACCGGCGTGAGTTGCCATTGCCATTGCTGACCGGCCATCTCAGTGGTCCCTTGCGTCGCCTTTTCTGGCACGTCAGCCCTGAGCACGACTTCAGCAAGTTGGTTATCCGCCACCATGGCCGCTAAGGTTTTTTGCTCTAAACGCCCTAGCGAACGGGTATGCTGGCCCGTCGCCTTCATGACACTGAGCGCGGCAATGGCAAAAATGGCCACCGCCACCAATACCTCAAGCAAAGTCATGCCCTTTTGGGGGCTTGGCGTCTTGCCATGCATCAGCGGTCCTCCACTCGTTGCCAAGTAAACTGTGCCAGCTCATTGGCTTTAAGCTGCCAAGCGGCCTGGCCATCTACGTCGATTCGTAAGGTAAAAGGGGTGAGTTCACCATTGGGCAATAACCAGATCTGTGGTGGGGCCACGGGCTGTTCACCCTCGTCATCAAACAGGTTCTCAAACAGAGGCTTATCTTCGAACAAGCGGTCTTGTTGCTGCCAACCAAAGCCGTCCATGGTGAGAGAAAACCGGCTTTGCGCTGGCAAGGTCCCTTGGGTTGCCCAGCGTTCACTGCGCACGGGGCGCCACTTGTCTTCCCCCAATCTTAACAGCTGATAATCATGCTCATTGATGCGCACGCCATACGTTCGCCCCTCGAGCCAGCTTTGCTCGGCCCATAGCTTCATCCGCTGGTGTAACGCTTGCCCCGCTTCTTGCGCGCGGGTATCGGCAGGCTCTGGCAACACCATCACCACACCAGAGGCACTGACAGCGATAATGACCACCACCAGTAAGATCTCAAGGAGGGTAAAACCTGCCGCTTGGCGCATCTTATTGCAGCTCGTTAAGGTTCCAGTTGCCGATGTCTTGGTTGACACCGTCGCCCCCTTCTTGGCCATCCGCGCCTAACGAGAAAATATCAATCACCCCATGTTCACCTGGGCTGACATAGCGATAATCGTTATTCCATGGGTCCTGTGGCAAGCGCTTAATGTAGCCTTGATCCGGATAGCTGCGCGGTACCGGCTCACTTTGCGGTTTGTTCACTAACGCGTCTAAGCCTTGATCGGTGGTGGGATATTGGTTGTTATCCAGTTTGTACATGTCCAGAGCATTTTCAAGCGCACTGACATCAGCAATCGCCTTTTTGACCGCGGCTTTATCTTTATTACCGAGCAAATTGGGGGCGACAAAGCTTGCTAATAAGCCAATAATCACCACCACGACCATCACTTCGAGCAGGGTAAAACCGTGTTGACGACGCATCTTGTTCTCCTTATTTATCATTATAAAATTACAATCCGACCATATCGTTCATGGCAATAATCGGCATCAAGGTGGCCACGACAATAAAAAGCACCAATCCTGCCATTAATACGATCATCAACGGGCCGAATATACCTAGTGCCACATTCACTTGGGCTTCAAAATCTTTATCTTGGTTATCCGCGGCACGAGAGAGCATGGGCTCAAGATCACCACTGCGTTCACCACTGGCAATCATGTGCAGCATCATGGGAGGAAATAAGCGCGACTGATCCAAAGCGACACGCAAACTGGCACCTTCCCGCACTTTATCCGCAGCTTCCAATACGCGCATGCGGACGTATTGATTACTCATCACTTGCGCGGCGACTTTCATCCCATCTAATAACGGGATGGCACTGGCCGTGCATATTGCCAAGGTACGCGCAAAACGGGATGTATTCAGGCCGCGAGCCACCCGGCCAATTACCGGCAAGGACAGTATTTTTTTATCCCACACTAAGCGTCGCTGCGTATCCTTAAGCAAGGCTCGGATACTGACACCGATAAGGATCAGTGCGCTCACCACCCAAACCCCCCAGTCGGTAATAAAATCACTGGCGTTCAATAGAAATTGGGTGGATGCCGGCAGCGCCTGACCGGTTTGAACAAATTGACCGACAATATCAGGCACCACGGTGGCCAGTAAAAAGGCGACAATCACCACCGAAAAGAAGGTGAGAATGGCGGGATACAACATGGCTTGTAACAACGTGGACTGAATGCGCTGACGGTTCTCAACATAATCAGCCAAGCGTGATAATACGGTGGATAAATACCCCGCTTTTTCACCGGCAGCAATCATCGCTCGATAGAGTTCATTAAACACCTGTGGGTAATCGGCTAACGCATCAGCCAAGGTGTACCCTTCCATCACTCGCGCTCGAACACTGGTCATCATGCTGCCTATTCGCGGTTTTTCCGCTTGCTCTGCCACTGCTTTTAAGCACTCTTCAAGTGGCATAGAGGCATCGATTAAGGTCGCTAATTGGCGGGTGATCAACGACAGCTCTTGTGTACGAATACCGCGGTTTCGTTGACTGAACAGTGGCTGCGACGCCGATGCCTTTTGGTTGGCGCGTTGACGACGCGTTGCATTGACGTCGAGCGGGGTAAAGCCTTTGTCACGCAGCTGCTGACGCGCTTGTCGTGCAGTATCGGCTTCAATCACCCCTTTACGCTTACGCCCTCGCGCGTCTAACGCTTGATAGTCAAATGCGCCCATTAGCCCTCCTTGGTGACACGAATCACTTCTTCAAGGGTGGTTTGCCCTTGCAGCACTTTGGTTAGGCCGTCATAGCGAATACTCGGACTTTGCGCACGCACGGCTTCTTCTATCGCATGCTCGCCCGCATCATGATGGATCAGCGCTTGCACCTTCTCGTCGACTGTCAGCAATTCATGAATCCCGGTTCGGCCTCGGTAGCCCTTGTGGTGACAGTGTTCACAGCCATCCGCTTTATAGAGCGTGATCGCCTCGCCGGGGTTCGCCAAGCCTAGCTCGACAAATAACGGCTGCTGCGAGCTATCGGCTTGATAAGGGATACGGCACCGTGGACATAAGGTGCGGACCAAGCGCTGCGCCAGCACGCCGAGTAACGAGGAGGACAACAAGAAAGGCTCAATGCCCATATCACGTAAGCGTGTCACCGCGCCAATCGCCGTGTTGGTGTGCAGTGTCGACATCACTAAGTGACCGGTCAGTGAGGCTTGTACGGCGATTTGTGCGGTTTCTAAGTCTCGAATTTCACCCACCATTACCACGTCGGGATCTTGACGCAACATGGCGCGCAACCCTCGCGCAAAGGTCATATCGACTTTTGGATTGACTTGGGTCTGACCGATACCCGCCAGATCAAATTCGATCGGATCTTCCACGGTGAGGATATTGCGATCCTCACTGTTAATGGTTTGTAATCCAGCATACAAGGTCGTGGATTTCCCCGACCCCGTCGGGCCGGTGACGAGCAAAATACCATGAGGTTTGTGAATCAGTGCGCGAAAATCTTGGTGCAAGCTGGGCACCATGCCCAACTGCGCGAGATCCAGTTGGACGGCGTTCTTATCCAGCAAACGCATGACGACACGTTCGCCGTGAGACGAGGGCATGGTCGACACCCGTACATCCACCGCTCGCCCACCAATACGGACCGAGATACGCCCATCTTGTGGGACCCGTTTTTCGGCAATATCCAGTTTTGCCATCACTTTGACGCGAGACACTAATAATGGGGCCAACTTGCGGCTGGGGGATAGAACGTCACGCAGCACCCCGTCAACGCGAAAACGGATCGATAACGCATGCTCAAAGGTTTCGATATGAATGTCAGACGCGCTTTCTTTAATCGCTTCGCCTAACATGGCGTTAATCAACTTAATGATCGGCGCGTCGTCTTCCGATTCAAGCAAGTCTTCACTTTGCGGCAGCTCTTCGGCCAACGAGAAAAAGTCGTCGCTGTCAGCATCCGCACCAATGTCAGCCATTAGCTGTTGTGCATCGGCGCTGTCTCTTTGATAGAGGCGAGTCAGGTGGTGCTCAAAGTCAGCATCCGACACCCATTCCGGGGCGAGAGTCGCGCCCAGCACACGTTGCACCTCCACCAAGGTCTGCGGTGTTACCGACGCTAAACACAATAAACGTGGGGTGTCGTTGTCGGTCAATACCACCACACCGTGACGACGCGCAAAGCCAAAGGGTAACTGCCAGGTTGTCACCGGTTCAGCCGCTAGCGCCGCAGCACGCTCACTCATCCTTCTAACTCCGCTTGTAGCATACGTACTTCGGCCGGCATCACCGCTTCGCTGTTGTAATCAGGCAGGACCGGTTTTTCGGCGTCAGGCATCAGCTTAACGCCATCTTGGGCGCGCAGTAATTGCTCGGCGCGGATATAGTTGTATTTGCGTTGGGTCACCCCGTCTGCGGTCAAACCGGTACGGATAATGGTCGGCTTAATAAACAGCATCAGGTTTTTCTTTTCGGTTTCGGTCGAGGTCGACTTAAACAAGTGCCCTAAAATGGGAATATCCCCCAACAGTGGCACCTTGGATTCACTTTCGACCGTACGTTCGTCAATCAAGCCACTTAATACAATCATTTGTTGGTCACCGACCATCACTGATGTATTCAGTTGACGTTTACCAAAGCGCACATCCACCGCGCCACTGGCGCCAAGCACGTTCGAGACTTCTTGCTCAATATCGAGCAACACCGCGGAGCCTTCATTGATTTGCGGAGTGACTTTCAGCTTGATCCCCACATCTTTACGCTCAACGGTTTGGAAAGGGTTATCGTTATTTGAGCCTGTCCGCGAACCAGTAATCACCGGCACTTCCTCACCGACAATAAACGAGGCTTCTTGGTTATCAAGCACCATCAAATTGGGCGACGACAAAATATTCGACTCGTTTTTCGACGCCACCGCGGTCACCAAGGCGGTCCAATCGCCCATGACTACGCCGGCAGCCAAGCCATTTAACCCACCTAACACTTCATTAAGTGCGGAGTAATCGCCCGATTCAGTGATCTCAACGGTTTTTTCCTCACCATCGATGACGCGTGTCTCGGTTCGCGTTCTATCTTTGGTGGCTTCCTGCCCACCGAGGTAACTCGAAATGCCGACACCTGTGTTATTAAACTGAATCCCACCGTTTTCAAGCGAGCCCCACTGTACGCCGAGATTCGCCCCATCGGATTCCGACATTTCGACGATTAGCGCTTCAATCAACACTTGTGCGCGGCGTATATCGAGCTGAGAAATCACGCTCTCAAGGGTTTTTAAAATATCAGGTGGCGCGGTGATCACCAGCGAGTTAGTGCCTTGGTGCGAGGAAATTTGTACCGCTTGGTCATTCACACTCGGTTTCGCATTTTTCTCTTTGTCTTTCAGAAGATTATCCGAAACACCTTGCAATACATCGACCAAATCTTCCGCTTTCGCATAGCGCAGATAGATCACCCGGCTGTTGCCCGTGGTCGCCATTTCTTGGTCGAGTTGTCGGATAAGTTCAATCACGCGCTCACGGACTTTGGGCTCGCCAGAAACCAACACCGCATTCAGGCGCTCGTCCGCAACAATACGTGGTTCTAAAAGCTCAGGGCGGGTGTTGGCGTTGTCTCGCTTATTTAAAGTATCGACAATCCGTACCATTTCCGCGGCTGACGCGTGGTCAAGGCGGACCACTTCCACTTTTTTATCGCCCGCTTGATCGACGCGCTGAATAATATCAGTGAGCCGATTCACCACCGCGGCACGACCGGTAATCATAATGACATTGGCAGGATCATAGTGCACCACGTTCCCTGCCCCCGCATTATTGATCAGCTGACGCAACAAAGGGGATAGCTCGCGCACCGAGACATTTTTTACGGCAATCACGCGCGTCACGACTTCGTCACCGACCACGTTATCGCCTTCTCCAACCACGGGAACGGGCGAGGTTTTCGCATCTTTGTCGCGAACAACTTTAACAATCCCATTTTCCATCTCAACCACCGCAAAGCCATACACTTCGAGCACGTTAAGGAAAAATTGGTAGTACTGTTCATCGTCTAACGTATTGTAACTGCGTACATTAATGGTGCCGCGTACCGAGGGATCAACGATAATGGTTTTCTCGAGGTTGCGCCCTACAATTTCGATAAACTCTTGAATGTTCGTGCCTTTAAACGAGGCACTAAATTCTGCCGCTCCCGCCGGTAGGCCAGAGAAAAGCAGACTTGCGGCCATCAGATAGGGGATCAGTCGTTGCTTTACGTTCACGTCACACTCCTAAAGCCGCACGGGGCGGTTGTGGTAATTTATAGTTGAATCGAAATGTCATGTTGCTGCCCTTGTCGCTCGACGACTAAATCAAGCGTGCCCTGTTGTTGAATGCGATTGAGAATATCGGGAAGCGCCACCGAACGGCTCAGTGTTAGACCGTTAATAGCGACGGCGATATCACCCGGCTGTAACCCCGATTGCTCAAATAACACCGGATTTTTTCCTGGTGTAAGACGAAAACCTTTTAACTGTTTGGCATCGCCGACCTGCGCTAACTGGACATAATCAAATAAGCGCTGAGGATTGCTGGCAAGCTGTCGCGCTAAGTCGGCAGGCCAGTCAGGGCTGGTCTGCCTTGAGATTGGCGTCGGCTTTGGGGGCGTATGGTTACCCTCAGAAGAAGAGAACACGGTTTGCGGTGTACTGTCGGCCTCCACACCCGGCATCAACAAGGCTTCACGACGCGTGCCTTGACGAAGGATAACGCGATCGGACAAGACTTGATCGAGACTGACCTGGGTACCTTTAACTTGCTCACCCACACCATAGGTTGCTTGTTGACCACCGTTAGCAATCACCGCTAATGCCCGAGCAGGCTGATTGGAAGCCACCACGCCGACTAAAGTAAGCTGTAAACGGGTCTCAGGCACTTGGCTAACCGACTGCTGGCGCTGTTGCGCGGAAGCTTGGAATCGACCAAATAACTGGGCATTAATCGCGGGCGCCAATGAAAAGGCCCCCTTACTGGCGACTTGGCTCGTCACAACCTGACTACTCGACGGCAAGATAGGTGCCGCGGGAGGCGTGTAGACATGCCACACCAGCCGCCCAATAAGCCAAGCCAGTATAAGTACTAGCCCACCGTTTAGGCACAGCAGTACCCGACCGCGTGTCAGTGCAGACATCGAGATTGTTCGTTGAGGGCTTCCTGCCTGGATCATCCTTTTAAAACCAATTAATGACACCACATGCCTATTGATGGCCTTTTTCGCCATTAGATTCCACGATTAGATTACGAAAAGCTGGACATACTAGCAAAAACACATTGTGATCTTGAGACTTTTTCATTTATAGCGTGTTTATTTTACCGAAGTCGCAGCGATGACGGGAGGATGAGCGCTGATGCTGTGATACTGCTCTAAAGTAAATTTTATGCTAATGTCGCCGATCCAGATTGCGCAGGAGTTGAGGGATGAAAAAAAGCAAATCAGCACCTTTGACAGCGGTCAGGTTAGATAAATGGCTGTGGGCCGCTCGCTTTTATAAAACACGCTCTATTGCTCGCAATATGATCGATGGGGGCAAGGTGCACTACAATGGTCAACGTGCCAAGCCAAGCAGAATGGTCGAGGTTGGGGCTGAAATACGCTTGCGCCAAGGCCATGATGAAAGAACCATCGCTGTTTTAGCGTTATCGGAGCAACGTCAAGGCGCGCCGATCGCGCAAACCTTGTATCAAGAAACCGACACGAGCCTAAAGAAACGTGAGCACGAGACGGAAATGCGTCGCTTAAATGCCCATAATCCACGTCCCGATGGACGACCGGATAAAAAGCAACGCCGAGATATTCGTAAGTTTAAACAAGGCATAGACTAAGGCCGCAAGTCGCGCCATTGCCGGAGAGAGATTGCATGTCAAACGATCAATTACACCGTTACCTATTCGAAGATGTGTCTGTGCGTGGTGAGCTAGTCAAGCTCGACGAAACCTATCAACGCATCCTGGAGAATCAAAATTTTCCAGCCCCGGTGAATGCTTTACTGGGTGAAATGTTGGCCGCCACCAGCCTGCTTACCGCAACACTCAAATTTAATGGCTCGATCACGGTGCAATTGCAGGGAGATGGTCCTGTGTCGCTGGCGGTCATTAATGGTGATCACCATCAGCAACTGCGCGGCACCGCGCGGGTGAAAGGTGACGTCAAAGAGGATGCGACCTTGCCAGAAATGATGGGCAAGGGCCAACTGGTCATTACCATTGAGCCTGTCGATGGCGAGCGCTATCAAGGCATTGTTGGCTTAGAGTCGGATCATTTACAAGGTTGCTTGGAAGATTACTTCGCACGCTCAGAGCAGTTAATGACCCGTCTTTGGCTACGTACGGGAGAGGTTGACGGCAAGCCGCATGCGGCCGGTATGATGTTGCAAGTGTTGCCTGACGATAAAGGCGACGAAGGCGACTTTGATCACCTTGCCCAGCTGACTGAAACGATTAAAAATGATGAACTTTTCAGCCTCAGCGCCAAAGATGTCTTATACCGTCTGTACCATCAAGAGAAAGTCACCCTGTATCCGGCACAAGATGTGGTGTTTAAATGCAGTTGCTCCCGTGAACGCAGTGCCGGTGCTATTGCCGCGATTGAGCGCAGTGAAGTCGACAAAATGGTCGCGGAAATGGGTACGATCCATTTGCACTGTGATTACTGTGGCACTGACTATGCGTTCGATAGCGTTGATGTGGCGGCAATTTTTGAGCAAAACGCCAGCTCCTCCTCTCAAATGCAATAACCACGTGCTACATTTTTAGCGCTTCGAAGTAAATAAGCTTGACCAAGCTCAAAAGCCAGCACAACGCTGGCTTTTTTCTTATTCCTTCCCGACTTAACTCACATTTTTCTGCGCGTTATTTTTGTACAAACAATAATAGGTCTTTGGGTAGCGCAAACGTTTAACTAAGCGTTACCATGTCTATGACATGGCAGCTGGTGGTCCGTACCCTACAATCACAATAACCCCAGTCTGTCGTCATCTATGGAGTCAGTTCCTGAATCTATATTTCAGGTTGCTAGCACAAAGACAGTTAACATCATCTTACCTCAAGGAGCACCTATGACTGTCCTGAACGTCGAATCTGAGGTCGCTGACATCGATCTTTCCCGTTATGGTCTGGAAAATGTCAAAGAAGTCATCCGTAACCCCTCATATGAGCAGTTGTTCGAAGAAGAAACCAAACCTGGGCTGGAAGGCTACGAAAAAGGCGTAGTGACCGAACTCGGCGCGGTGTCGGTAGACACGGGTATTTTTACCGGCCGCTCTCCCAAAGATAAGTACATTGTTCGTGATGACACCACGCGCGATACCCTGTGGTGGTCGGATCAAGGCAAAAACGATAATAAACCGATCGATCAAGCGGTATGGAATGATCTCAAGGCACTGGTCACACAACAGCTCTCTAACAAACGCCTGTTTGTCGTTGACGGCTATTGCGGTGCCAACCCCAATACACGATTACGTATTCGCGTGATCACCGAAGTGGCTTGGCAGGCGCACTTCGTCAAAAATATGTTTATTCGTCCAACCGAGGAAGAGCTTAAAGATTTCGAGCCCGACTTTGTGGTGATGAATGGCGCCAAATGCGTGAACAACCAATGGCGTGAACATGGCCTAAACTCAGAAAACTTTACCGTTTTCAACCTCACCGAACGGGTGCAGCTTATTGGCGGTACTTGGTATGGCGGTGAAATGAAAAAAGGCATGTTCGCGATGATGAACTACTTCTTGCCGTTGCAAGATGTCGCATCGATGCATTGCTCCGCCAACATGGGCAAAGATGGCGACGTTGCCATCTTCTTCGGGCTATCTGGAACCGGGAAAACCACACTCTCCACCGATCCTAAGCGCCAGCTTATCGGTGACGATGAACATGGTTGGGACGATCAGGGCGTCTTTAACTTTGAAGGGGGCTGCTATGCCAAAACCATCAAGTTATCTAAAGAGGCTGAGCCAGATATCTATAACGCCATCCGCCGTGATGCGTTATTAGAAAACGTCACCGTCCGTGGCGACGGCCGCATCGATTTTGACGATAATTCGAAGACAGAAAACACCCGCGTGTCATACCCCATTTATCATATCGATAATATTGTGAAGCCGGTTTCAAAAGGCGGCCATGCCAACAAGGTGATTTTCTTGTCTGCGGATGCATTCGGCATACTTCCACCGGTGTCTAAATTGACGCCTGAACAAACCAAGTACCATTTCTTATCTGGTTTTACCGCGAAGTTAGCAGGTACCGAGCGCGGTATTACTGAACCCACGCCTGCTTTCTCAGCGGCCTTTGGCGCGGCATTTTTGACCTTGCACCCCACCAAGTATGCGGAAGTATTGGTCAAGCGCATGGAAGCGGCAGGGACTGAAGCCTATCTGGTCAATACAGGCTGGAATGGCTCAGGCAAGCGGATATCCATCAAAGATACCCGCGCGATCATCGACGCGATTTTAGACGGCTCGATCGAAAAAGCCGACACCAAGGTAATTCCAATCTTTAATTTGGAAGTTCCTGTCTCGCTAGACGAAGTGAGCGACGGCATTCTTGACCCGCGTGATACCTATGTTGACCCGCTGCAATGGGAAAGCAAAGCGAAAGACCTGGCCACACGCTTTATCGATAACTTCGATAAATACACAGATACCGAAGAAGGCGCAGCCTTGGTCGCTGCAGGTCCACAGTTAGACTAACCCCTAGCCCCATATTGCTGATGCGATATGGGGCGCTATTCCTCAGGGTGACTGGTTGACTGGTTGAAGTTTGGCAACTTTTGCGCCAATCTTACTGCTACTCGTTGCCTGATAGGATTCATTCATGCGCATCCTGGCCAAACTCTTTGCCAGCTTTTTTATCCTAATCATAATCTCACTGTCAGTGATTTTTGTGTTGCTCCATACGCGACACGCCACCCAGGTTTTCACTGCCCTTATCACCCCTATACTGCCAGGCACCTTAACGGCAGAACAGGTGGACTATCACTGGCAACGCCCGCTTCACCTCACTCTGACGCAACCGAATTACCAATATGGCCATCAACACTGGCAGGCCAATACGGCGCGTGTACAGTTCTCTGTCGAACGATGGTCTCACCTGCAATGGGTAAGGATTGACGGTCTAAGCCTTGACCTGACCGATCGGGCCATAACGTCTCTCGATATGCTACCGGCGACGCTTACCATTGGTCGTGTCCTTTTTAATGATCTTTCCCTGCAAGGACAAGGCTGGCAAGCGCAGCAAGTCAGCGCTCAGCTCGATGATTGGCACAAAGGACAAGCCCCCTTAGGATCAGTTCGCGGCCGCGCGCAATGGGAGGCCAAACAAGTCGACTGGCATGGGCTACAAGCCTCCCGACTTTTAGTCGATGCCACACCAGCGCCTAACGGTTGGCAATTCCGCGGCGTGTCTTTTGAGTGGCAAGGTGCCGCGATCAGCGCCCAAGGCCATTGGCAGCCAGGTGCGCTCGCCTTAACCCAGTTAACCCTGAGCGATGTCATTATCGACGGGGAAGACACGTATCAACGCGTGTCCAACGCCTTATTGCAATGGCCCCACACAACCACGTTAACCATCGACCGTACTGATATTCGCCAACTCAGTGCCGAAACCGAACAGTTTTCGGTGAATGGCCTCACCTTATCGGCCGAGCACATCACCATTGCGCCAAAGACGCCTTGGTGGCAACAGCCTAAGCTGCGTGCATCATTCAACGCTGACTATATCCGCTGGCACACGCAGACTTGGGATCAACCGCTTGGGGATATTGAACGTCACGGCGAAAGCTGGGTGATCCATCAGTTGACCAGTCAATGGCAAGAAGGATTTGTCGGGCTATCCGGGCACTTTTCTAAGCGTCATTGGCAGATTGATAAGCTACAAGCCAATAACCTGACACTCAGTCACGCAGTGCTTTCTCCGCTGATGGCGGCACTCCCGGAGTGGCCAGAGACACTGTTCATTGACGACGTAACACTGAAACATAATCAATGGCTGGCCTTATCGCCGCAGTTTCCTATCAAAATCAGTGGCATTGATGTTAATGGACGCGCATTGCAGCTATCCCCGTTCAAACAATGGCGCTTAACCGATGGACGTTTGACCGCCAGCGCAAGCCACGCCAGCATCAATCAGCATTGGCTGGCTGAGCCCTATTTGCGCCTCGATGCTGATCAAGGGAAATTAACCCTCCAGCAGCTATTACTGGGCTTCCCTGATGGCCAACTGGCTGTATCAGGAACCTGGGACTTAAGCGCCCCTAGTCAACCATGGTCACTGCTTGTGGATGGGTTACAAATTCCGCTCTCTGTTTATCAAGACTGGTTTGATTGGCCCCTCCCCCTGACAGGGTTTCATGATATTGAGGCAAAGTGGTCAGGGCTGGCAGCGGATCGAGAAAGCTTCAATGTGGGGCTCAATGGCGAGATGGATATCACCTTCTTAGATGCAAAAACCCATGCAGACTCAGACACAAATTGGGCCACACAAATAAGCGCTTGGCTGCAACCGCCAAGCCCCAAGAAGGACAAACAACAGACTTTCCCGTTTGAGACTTTATCCATTGATGCTGATCGCGGCCAACTGACCGGCGCACTGCAAGGCGAGACACGCTTATCCATCCAGTGGCCGATTTATCGCACGGACGCCCCACGCATTCGTTAGCGTAACAAGGCCAACTGAGGGGCAGGTTGTGCGGTAGCGCCATCATCCGAGGGGAGCAGGACATAGGTGCCGGTAAACACACCGGCTTTTTCATCACCACTGAAAAAATCGACTTCTAACGTCACACGGGCACGGCGTCCGTTTTCTAATCGATCGAGCTCGCCACTAAGGTTATCGAGTGACACACTCGCCCGGGGCCGTTCTGCAACCGGACGACGGTAGCGAATATGGCTATCCGCTAGGACAATATCCGCGCTGAGTTGGCGCTCTTTCATCAATAGCCATACCATGCCCCAACCGGTTAACGTCGCAAGGCTGAAAATACTGCCCGCAAACATGGTTTGGCGAGGGTTTAAATTGGCGTTTAAATTGGCGCTCACTTCAAAGCTGTAGCCAGTGAACTGGCTAATTTTGACTCCCATTTTGTCGCTAATCGGAATGTGTGCTTGCCAACGCTGCTGAAGCTCGGTGCACCACTCGGGACGGCGAACCACATCCGATAACGGATCCAAGGGTTTAACCATCTGCTGATGACGTATCGGTCCTCGCTCGTCACTCAGATCGCCCTGACGGAGGAAATCGTGTTGCGCATAAAAGCTCACCGCCTCTTCACGCGCACTGCACACCAGACGCTTAGCGCCCTCTTCCCGCGCCAACGACTCTAACGCCATGAGCACTAAGGCCCCTAAACCACGATTACGATAATCTGGTGACACCGCCATATATCGGATTTGGCCGTCATTGTCTGGGGTTAAGTACAAGCGTCCAATCGCGACCGGCGCGTCATCACTGTCTACGATCATACGATGGCACGCATTAACATCATACGCATCGCGCTCTGAACCACGCGGCGCATGCCATGGTTCTCTTAACATCCGATAACGAAAATCATAATAACGCGCTAGCTCTTGCTCTGTGCGCGGGGTAACGATTCTAAACATGCCTGTCTCTCCTTGTGAGGCGCGTGGTTATACCTGAAGCCAGAAAGTCACAGGACCATCATTAACGAGGCTGACTTTCATGTCAGCGGCGAATTGACCCGTTTGCGTTTTTAACCCTGCACGCTGGCAATCCTGACAAAATACCGTGTACAAACGTTCTGCTTCATCAGGCGATGCCCCCGAGAAGCTCGGACGCATTCCCTTTTTTGTGTCGGCAGCCAGGGTAAACTGCGATATCACCAACAATTCACCGCCGTACTGAGACACATTGAGATTCATTTTGCCATTATCGTCTTCAAACACACGATAACCTCTGACTTTATGCGCCAGTTTCGCGGCATCCGCATCGGTATCGCCCTTTTCGACGCCCAGAAGCACCACCAGCCCTTTCCCTATCGCACCGAGGATCTCACCGTCGACAGTGACATTGGCTTCACTCACGCGTTGAATTAGGGCAATCATAAGGCGCCTCCGCTTGATTGATTAAAGGATGGGATGGTTCAGCCAAACCGGCTGACTGATTGTTAACCGCTGGCGAGGTGCCATTTGGCCACCAAGTCTCCGACTCTCTTAAAGTCGCGGTAACTTGTGCGCCGAATAATACAATGCACCAGCTAAAATACACCCACACAAACAGAATGGGCACCACGGCCAGGGCGCCGTAAATTAATTGATACGAGGGAAAGTGAGCAACATATAGCGCGAATACTTTTTTACTTAGCTCAAATAACACACTCGCCACAGCCGCACCGACCAAGGCATGGCGAAGGCGCACGCGAGTATTGGGGACCAGGGTATACAATCCCATAAAGGTGAGCGTGGTTAAAAGAAAAGGCAGAATTCGGAGTAAGGTGGTAAACAAATCATTCGCCAGCCCTGTTTGTAATAACGACAAAGACGTTAAGTAAGAGCTCAGCGCGATGCTAGTACCAATCAAAATAGGCCCTAACGTGAGCACCATCCAATAGATTGAGAACGCAATCATCATCGGCCGTTTGGTCTGAATTTTAAACGTGTGGTTCAAACTTTTGTCGATCGCCGAGATCAGCATAATCGCGACCACAAACAAAAAACTAACCCCAACAGCGGTCATCTTACCGGCGTTAGCAACAAATTGGTTGAGATAGCGTGCCACCACCTCACCGGCGGCGGGAACAAAATTATTGATCACAAATGTTTGTAAGGTATCACCCACTTGAGAAAATCCCGGGAAACTCGAAAAAGCAGACAACACGACAGTGACTAAGGGGACCAAAGAAAGCAGCGTGACATACGCCATATAACCGGCACTCACCGTGAGCCTGTCTTCGCCCATACGCTGCCACAAATGCGTGAGCATCGCTTTCAACCAATTACGGCTGTCATGCCACGTTTTCTGATTTAGCGTCCCAATTATGCGCATCCTTCCACCTTTATCTTGTGCCCGCTTTACGCGTAATGAGTGTACATGATTTACTTCTCGCTCGCTGCGATCAAAAAAAGGCACCTAACGGTGCCTTTAATCTTGGGACAGAATCTGGTGACTCAGTCACATGATGATATAACGCGATTAACCTTTACGACCAGCGCGCTTGCGGTCTGTCTCAGTCAACAGCTTTTTACGAATACGGATGCTTTCTGGCGTAACTTCAACCAGCTCATCGTCATCAATAAACTCAAGCGCTTGCTCCAAGGTATACTTGATCGCTGGGCTCAATACCTGCGCCTCATCGGTACCCGAGGCACGCACGTTAGTCAATTGCTTACCTTTCAAGCAGTTAACCGTCAAGTCATTGGCGCGGTTATGAATACCGATAACTTGACCTTCGTACACTTCATCACCGTGTTCAGCAAACAAGCGACCACGGCCTTGTAGGTTAAACAAGGCATAAGTCAGTGCCTTACCTGCGGCGTTTGAGATCAATACACCGTTGATACGTTGGCCAATATCACCCCCTTTGAATTTACCGTAATGGTCAAAGGTATGATAAATCAGGCCCGAACCAGAGGTCAGGGTTAAGAACTCGGTTTGGAAACCAATTAAACCCCGTGATGGCATCACAAAGTCCATGCGTACACGGCCTTTACCGTCTGGGAGCATGTTGCTCAGCTCGCCTTTACGCAGACCGATGCTTTCCATCACGCCACCTTGATGCTCTTCGAGCACGTCAATGGTCACGGTTTCAAACGGTTCAAATTTCTCACCGTTTTCTTCTTTGATGATCACTTCAGGGCGAGAGACGGCAAGCTCAAAGCCTTCGCGACGCATATTCTCGATAAGGATCGACAAGTGCAATTCGCCACGACCTGATACACGGAATTTATCCGGGTTCTCGGTCTCTTCAACACGCAGCGCCACGTTGTGAACCAGCTCTTTTTGCAAACGCTCAAGGATATTACGTGACGTCACGTACTTACCTTCTAGGCCGGCGAACGGCGAGGTGTTGACTTGGAACGTCATGGTCACAGTTGGCTCATCAACGGTCAGTGCGGGGAGCGCTTCAACGTTGCTTGGATCACAGATAGTGTCTGAAATCTTTAGCTCGCCCAGACCCGTAATAGCAATAATGTCGCCCGCTGAGGCTTCATCGACATCAGTACGGTCAAGGCCGAGGTAACCCAAGACGCTACCTACCTTGCCATTGCGCTTGCTGCCATCAGCACTGACAATGGTCACTTGCTGGTTCGGTTTCACCGAGCCACGCGTAATTCGACCCACGCCGATAACACCGACATAGGCGTTATAATCAAGCTGAGACACCTGCATTTGCAATGGCGTAGTAATGTCGACGTCAGGCGCATCGACGTTGTCCACGATCGCGTTGAACAACGGCTCCATATCGTCGCCTTCGGTCGCTTCATCTAGGCTCGCCCAACCGTTTAGCGCTGATGCGTAAACCACTTGGAAGTCTAACTGTTCGTCCGTGGCACCCAAGGTGTCAAACAGATCGAAAACTTGGTCCATCACCCAGTCAGGTCGTGCACCCGGACGGTCAATTTTGTTGATAACCAAAATCGGCTTCAGGCCGTGAGCGAAGGCTTTTTGGGTCACAAAGCGGGTTTGTGGCATCGGACCATCAACGGCATCAACCACCAATAAGACCGAATCAACCATCGACATGATACGCTCAACTTCACCACCGAAATCGGCGTGCCCTGGGGTATCAACGATGTTAATTCGATAATCATTCCAGTTAATGGCGGTGTTTTTCGCCAAAATGGTGATGCCACGCTCTTTCTCAATATCATTTGAGTCCATGACACGCTCTTCCACCTCACCGCGGGAAGCCAGCGTACCGGATTGCTGAAGCAGCTTATCCACTAGCGTGGTTTTACCGTGGTCAACGTGGGCAATAATGGCGATATTTCTTAATTTATCTGTTTGTATTTTGGTCATGGACTCTCTTTTTCACTCGTTAGACGCGGCACGTGTCGAACCTGACACGCTGAGACAGCGTATACTAGCACGACGGGGCCACCATCTGATTAAAAAAACGGCCGTAATGTACCAGATTTTGTCGCAAAACCCACCTTATTCTGTGAATCAGCTCACCATCAAAGTGGCTTGACTGCTGTCTAGTTGGTCATTTGTTAAGCAAATACAAGGATTCACCGGTTTTCGAGCAAACATGAATTTTTAAAGACGGCCCACACTCTCAATACCGATTGTCTGCTAAAAAGAAGAGGGGGATGGGTTTGCACCCATGTCGTGCACAAACATCTGCACCACCTTCGCCCCTTGCACTATGATTGAGCATATGTGCACAATAATGGTGCAACCCGCTCTCGTTTGACGAGCACTGAGCGGCATTTTTACCCGCCGAGCCTGCTATGGCGTGGTTTTAAATTGTTGGCACAGTTTTCGCTTTGTCATGCAGCAAGGAGCCAATTCGCTATTTACCTAATTTGACACCGGAGGTTATTTCACATGTCAGTAGAAAATGTGCTCGCACTTATCCAAGAAAACGAGGTGAAATTCATCGACCTGCGCTTTACCGATACCAAAGGTAAAGAGCAGCATGTTTCCATCCCCTCTCATCAAGTGGACGATGACTTCTTTGAAGAAGGCCAAATGTTTGACGGTTCATCCGTGGCGGGCTGGAAAGGGATCAACGAATCAGACATGGTCATGATGCCAGATGCAAGTTCGGCCGTGCTTGACCCCTTTACCGAAGAAAGCACCTTGAATATTCGCTGTGATATTCTAGAGCCGTCTACCATGCAAGGGTATGATCGTGACCCACGTTCCATTGCTAAACGCGCTGAAGATTTCATGCGCTCAACGGGGATCGCAGATACCGTTCTAATTGGGCCTGAACCCGAGTTTTTCCTCTTTGATGACGTGAAATTCGCCACCGATATGGCCGGCTCTTTTTACAAAATCGATGACGTCGAAGCGAGCTGGAACTCAGGCACCGCACTGGAAGGCGGTAACAAAGGCCACCGTCCAGGCGTTAAAGGTGGCTATTTCCCTGTTGCACCGGTCGATTCGTCACAAGATATCCGCTCGGCCATGTCATTGGTCATGGAAGAGATGGGCTTAGTGGTTGAAGCGCACCACCATGAAGTGGCAACGGCTGGCCAAAACGAAATTGCGACCCGCTTTAACACCTTGACCACTAAAGCGGACGAAATTCAGATCTATAAATATGTGGTGCACAACGTCGCACACGCCTTTGGTAAGACGGCGACCTTTATGCCGAAACCACTGGTCGGCGATAATGGCTCAGGCATGCACGTTCACCAATCACTGGCCAAAGATGGTCAAAACCTCTTTGCAGGTGATAAATACGGTGGCCTATCTGAAACAGCACTTTATTACATTGGTGGTGTGATTAAGCACGCTCGAGCCATTAACGCCTTTGCCAACGCGTCAACCAACTCGTATAAGCGCCTGGTTCCTGGGTTTGAAGCGCCGGTCATGCTGGCTTATTCTGCGCGTAACCGCTCTGCGTCAATTCGTATCCCAGTGGTGCCTAGCCCGAAAGCGCGCCGTATTGAGCTCCGTTTTGCCGATCCAACCGCGAACCCTTATTTGTGCTTTGCTTCGATGCTGATGGCCGGCCTTGACGGTATCAAAAACAAGATTCATCCAGGCGATGCCATGGACAAAGACTTGTATGATCTCCCGGCTGAAGAAGCGGCAGAAATTCCGACGGTAGCGGAGTCCCTTAAAGAAGCTCTACAGGCGCTGGATGCTGACCGCGAATTCTTGACCGCAGGTGGCGTGTTCTCAGACGACTTTATCGACTCATACATCAAACTGAAAAGCGAAGATGTTGAGCGTATTCAAATGACAACGCACCCAGTTGAGTTTGAGCTTTACTATTCGGTGTAACGACTCGTCACGCTGAACATTGAAAATGCAGCCCACCTCGCAGGTGGGCTTTTTTATGCTTGGCGACTGTATGTACCCACTTACAATGCTCCGCAGGGGATCACGCAAACCTAGGGGGCTGTAATGCGTGGGTTAGGTGCTCGTTGGCGAGGAGCTCTTTCGCGAGGAGCTCTTTTACTAGGCGCTATGTTACTAGGCGCTATGTTGCTGACATTGGCTTTTAGCAGCCATGCGGGCATGCTCTATCAGTGGACCGATGACAACGGCCAGGTGCATTTTAGCGACCAACCTCCGACGCACCCGCACCACGTTAGGCCGTATGCATCCCTAACGCCTTCGCCCTCTCTCTACGATGCCTCTTCGTCTTCGGCTGAACAGCCTGCGCCAGCCCTGACACCACCCAAATCGGTAACACTCACCCTTGTATCGCCCAATGATGGCGCAACATTACGCAGTAATCCCGGCGAGCTATCCGTGACAGCCACGGTGTCACCGCTTTCCATCCCCGCCAAGCAAACACGGCTCGTCTTAGACGGCCAGCCCGTTGCGTCTCCCCCAACCATTAGCTTGAACGCATCACAGCGACAGCTGGATTGGCGGCTGGCGCCCATTGATCGTGGCACCCATCAGATTCAAGTCCAATACCTCGAAAGCGGCAAGGTAATTGCATCCTCATCGATATATCACGTGTATTTACACCGCGCGCACGTTAATCAACGCCATCGACGCCAAGATTAACCGACCACGGCACCTAAACCATCACAAACTCAGTGGTACCGGCTGCATCATGCAAGGATCTCGATTACACTCAATGCACCAAACTAGTGCAAACAAGGACGCGACACGGATGACGCCAGCTCAACTGTTTGATCATCTGCTTACCGCCATCATTGTGGTAGACAGCCAATGGCGTATTGAATACGTTAATGCAGCAGCAGAACAGCTAATGCATCAAAGTGCTAGGCGCTTGCGCCAGCAACCCCTCACACAGCAAATTCAGCATGCCAGTGTTGACTGGGCGCACATAGCCAGCGCCACTCAGGCAGGGCAAAGTTTAACGGATAGTGATGTCACTTGGGTGGTTGATGGACAACCACAAAAAGTACAACTCAGTGCAAGCCCCTTATTTGACGCCGAGGATGAGGGCCGTCTGTTACTTGAAGTCAACGTCGTGAGCCAGCAACAAAGGATCAGCAAGGAGCTGACCCAAAAAGCGCAACAACAAGCAGCAAAAGAACTGGTGCGTGGCTTGGCTCATGAAATAAAAAACCCGCTAGGCGGATTGCGCGGGGCGGCACAGCTACTGGAAAAAATGCTACCCGATGCCAGCCTCGCGGAGTATACCCAAATCATTATCGAGCAAGCGGACCGCTTAAGAAATTTAGTCGACCGCTTGCTTGGACCGCAGCGCCCGGGATTACGCCAACGGCAAAATATTCACGTGGTCTTGGAGAAAGTCCGTCAACTGGTCAGCCTTGATCATCATGACGGGGTGCATATTGTGCGCGACTATGATCCCAGTTTGCCTGATTTTGATATGGATCCAGAGCAGCTTGAGCAGGCGATCCTCAACGTCGTCACCAATGCCGCCGACGCGGTGAGTGGCCAAGAGGATGCACGCCTCACACTGCGCACCCGCACCGGTTTTCAAACCGTGATTCATGGTCAACGCCATCGTGTCGTGGCCCAGATAGAAATCATCGACAATGGCCCAGGTATCGCCCCTCACTTACAAGATACCTTGTTCTATCCGATGGTCACCAGCAAAGCGGATGGTAACGGACTCGGACTGGCCATTACCCACCACTTAATCGATCAACACCAGGGCAAAATTGAAGTGAATAGCTGGCCGGGCCATACCTGCTTCGCTATCCAATTACCCATTATTGAAAAGGATAGACCGCATGAGTAAAGGGACCATTTGGGTCGTGGATGATGACAGCTCGATTCGTTGGGTGATGGAGCGAACACTGAGTGCTGCGGGCCTCACGTGCGATACATTTTGCGATGCTGAAAGTGTAATGAGTGCGTTGCACGAGCGCACTCCCGACGTTTTAGTGTCAGACATTCGCATGCCAGGCAGCGATGGGCTTGCTCTGCTCAATGTGGTGCAAGCACAACATCCAGACTTACCCGTCATTATCATGACCGCCCACTCTGATTTAGATGCCGCGGTTAATGCCTATAAAGAAGGCGCATTTGAGTACCTGCCAAAACCTTTCGATATTGACGAAGCCTTGGCTTTGGTTGAGCGCGCGTTAGCCCACGTTAAAGAACAGCAAAAGCAGCAAACGGCGACGCAACCACAAGCACAAACGCCAGAAATCATTGGCGAAGCCCCGGCGATGCAAGAAGTGTTTCGCGCCATCGGTCGGTTATCGCGCTCATCCATTTCGGTGTTAATCAACGGTGAGTCCGGCACCGGCAAGGAGTTAGTCGCCCAAGCGCTTCATCGCCATAGTCCGCGTTCAGAGCAAGCCTTTATTGCCCTGAACATGGCAGCAATCCCAAAAGATTTGATCGAGTCAGAGCTGTTTGGGCATGAGAAAGGCGCATTTACCGGAGCCAATGCCGTTCGCCAAGGACGGTTTGAGCAAGCCAATGGCGGCACCTTATTTTTAGATGAAATTGGTGACATGCCGTTGGATGTGCAAACGCGTTTGCTACGCGTGCTCGCCGATGGTCAATTCTATCGCGTGGGTGGCCACGCAGCCGTCGATGTGGATGTCCGTATTATTGCCGCGACCCACCAAGATTTAGAGCGTCTTGTCACCAATGGCACATTCCGAGAGGACTTATTCCATCGCTTAAATGTGATTCGCGTCCACCTTCCATCACTCAAGGACAGGCGACAGGACATCCCGCAACTGTGCCAGCACTTTCTGGCCCGCGCGGCTAAAGAGTTAGATGTCGAGGCCAAACAACTTCACCCGGACACCGAAGCCATGATGAGTCAGCTTCCGTGGCCTGGCAATGTGCGTCAGCTGGAAAACACCTGCCGCTGGCTCACGGTGATGGCCAGCAGTAAAGAAGTACTCCCCGGTGATTTACCGCGCGAATTAGTCAATCAGCCGTTGTCTGTGACCGACAGTGAAGCGCAAGACTGGCAGGATGCACTCACTCAATGGGCTCAGGACGCAATCACTCAGGGGCAGCATGGCATTTTGCAACAAGCATTGCCTAACGTGGAGCGAATACTCCTACAATCAGCGTTGCAACATACTCATGGGCATAAGCAAGAAGCCGCAAAAATTTTAGGATGGGGGCGTAATACACTGACACGCAAGCTGAAAGAGCTTAATATTGAGCACTAACGCAATATTAAAACTAACACAATTTGAACCTCTGCTAAATTTAAGTAAAGAGATTGAAGTAAAAACCGTTGATCGTGTTAACTTCAATGGTGTTTAGTTGATGAGAAAAGTGATGTTGTTGTTCTGATGAGAAACATGCGCCCATTGTCGATTCGAGCCGCTGTAATGCTCCCCGTGTTTCTCGTGCTCACGTTCACCTTGATTGTGATCATTCTGACCATTAACAACCACTACCGCACCAGCTCTCAGTTTGTCGGTAAGTTACTGCTGGACGATTACTCTCAAGGGATTGAATTAGACTTACGCCAGTATCTTCAGCACCCGTTTAACGCCAACGTATTTGTCGCTGAGCGTCTCGCCGCTCGCCTCCAAGCCGCCCCCATCAACAATAAAGGCTTGCGAGACTATTTACTCAGTAGTCACACGTCGCTTTATCAAGCCATGCCATACATGCAAGTGCTCAGCATTGGCGTTGATGCGAACGGCGATTATTTTGGCTATCGCAAAAATCAAGCAGGCCAGTCGATTTTGATGGAGCGAAGTGATGCCACACAAGGCGCATTACGCATCTTCGACGGTCGAACGTTAAACGCTAATATTGTTTACCAAGACAGCCACTATGATCCTCGTGTTCGCCCCTGGTATATTCCAGCCTTTAACCGCGAACATCCACGCTGGACCGATATATACCTCGATGCTGATGAAATCGGCGAAGTATCACTCTCTGCCATTGCGCCCGTGCAGGTTAGTGGCGAGGTCTGGGGGGTGGTCGCCAGCGATATCAAGCTGAACGCCTTTAATCGCTTTCTCAGTGAGCGCCAGCAAAAACTCGGCGGCGCGCTTTTTATTGTCGATGACGAAGGCAGGATGATCGCCCATAGCGGCAACAGCAGTCCTAGCAACATTTTACACTTCCCTAATATCACCAATAACTCAGTACTCAACGCCACCATCAATGAGATATCGGCTGATTGGCCTCCTGAACCTGAAAAGCTCGGCAAATCGTTTCATTTCGACATCCATGAAAAACAGGGTCACTTCTATGGCACCGTCAAAAAAATCGCCTTACCGCCGCCTTTTCAGCATCAATGGTATGTGGTGGTTGCGCTGCCTGATCAGCTGCTTCTCGAAAGCTTGTTAAGCCAACAAGAAATCAGTATTTATTTAGTGATCGCAATATCGGTAGTTGGCTTGGTGATTGTTTATTTAATTATTCGCCAACTCACTCGGCCTTTGCGTGACACCGCAGAGGCGGCGGCAAAGCTCGCCTCAGGCAATCTCACTTATCGGATTAACACCCCTGCCAACCTGCGGGAGATTGCGATATTAAAAGACGCGTTTAATAACATGTCCGGCAAAATGCAAGAGTCATTCAACCGCTTACGTCAGCAAGTCCGCCAAGATAACTTAACCCAGTTGTATACGCGCGAAGGCTTGATTGAACAAGCCGCCGGGCTGCGTTATCAGTCACCGAATACCTTGGCGATTTTGGGGGTCAATGGCTTTCGTGATATTAACGATAGCCTAGGTCAAGACGGCGGTGATGTGCTGCTATGTGCCATCGCACAACGGTTAACGGATTTAGCCGATGGTTCCAAGATGCTAATCGCACGCGTTCGCGGTGATGAATTTGCGGTCCTGGCGCCCCACACCACCAACCGAACCCAGTCAGAAGCGCTAGTGAGTCAACTACTGAGTCTATTTAACCGCCCAGTCACTATCGGTAACGACGATGTCTTGGTGGATGCTTGTGCCGGGGTGGTGTTCGGTTATACCTACGGGGATGCCATTCATGAAAGCCTCCAACACGCAGGGTTGGCTCTCAGTGAAGCCAAGCGCAGTGATGCGGCGATGTATGTCTATTTTGAAGCCAGTATGCAAGCTCGGGTGCAAGAACAGTCTCGGCTCCTGCTTGAGCTTCATCATGCCGTTCAGCATCATGAATTCGTCGTGTTCTATCAACCTTTCGTGCGCTTAAGCGATGGCTATTTCTGTGGCGCAGAAGCCTTAGTGCGCTGGGAAAGCCCCAGCCGTGGCATGGTGTCCCCAGCTGAGTTCATTCCGATCGCCGAACAAAGCGGTTTAATCAACCAAATCGGCATGCAAGTGCTTGAACAAGCCGCTTTTGATACGGTCGCACAAATTGAGGCCGGACGATGGCCTGCCCATTTCCAATTGCATGTCAACTTATCAGCACGACAGTTATTATCGGCTGACTTTATCGACAAGTTGGAGCAAGTGCTCACACGCACACAACTTCCTCCCGAGAATTTAACCTTAGAGATCACTGAGTCACAGTTGATGAGCCATGAGCATCTCGCGACCTCTGGGCTCACTAAAATCCGCGCCCTTGGGATTAAAATTGCGATTGACGACTTTGGTACGGGCTATTCTTCATTGGCCTATTTACATCAGATGGCTTTCGACAGCCTAAAAATCGACCGTAGCTTCGTCCATTCGATGACCGAAAACAGCACCAACCAAAGGATCATTGAAGCCGTGGTTGCCATGACTCGTGGCATGGATGTCCACTTGGTCGCTGAAGGCATTGAAACCAAAGAAGAGGCGGCTAGGTTACGTGAAATTGGTTGCCATTATGCGCAAGGGTTCTTGTTCGCCAGGCCCCTACCCTTGGCCGAACAACCAACAGAACGGGTAACGGATAAATTGCCAACGCGATAAGGCTCACGTCCTACGCGCTTCGACAGCTGACGCATGGCGCCACAGTCGCTATACTGAGCGCCAACTCACCGGCTGGGAACCAACGATGATGAGACACGATTTTCCTTTAACGGACCTACACCGTCACCTCGATGGCAACATCCGCATCAATACGATTTTAGAGCTCGGTCAGCAGTTTTCGATGCCGCTGCCGGCACATGACATTGAAAGCCTGCGCCCCCATGTACAGGTGGTTGATACCGCGCCTGATTTGGTCGCGTTTCTCTCAAAACTTGATTGGGGTGTGGCAGTACTCGGAGATCTCGACGCGGTACGGCGCGTGGCGTATGAAAACGTCGAGGATGCCCTAAATGCACACATCGACTATGCCGAATTACGGTTTTCGCCCTACTACATGGCGATGAAACATCAACTGCCCCTCGAAGGCGTGGTGGAAGCCGTCGTCGATGGCGTGCAGGCCGGCAGCCGTGACTTTGGCGTGAAAACCAACCTGATTGGCATCATGAGCCGTACTTTCGGCACCCAAGCCTGTATGGCCGAGTTGGATGCACTACTGACACAGAAATCGCAACTGGTTGCCATCGATTTAGCCGGTGACGAACTGGGGCAGCCCGGAGACCAATTCACCGAACATTTTGCCAAAGTTCGAGCCAGTGATTTGCAAGTGACGGTTCACGCTGGTGAGGCTGCGGGCGCTGAGAGTATGTGGCAGGCGATTAACGAGCTAGGCGCGACCCGTATTGGCCATGGCGTGAAAGCGATTGAAGACCCCGCTTTGATGGACTATTTAGCCAAGCACCGTATCGGGATTGAATCCTGCCTAACCTCGAATATTCAGACCAGTACCATTGCTGATCTCGCACAGCATCCGGTGCGCCAATTCCTCGACCACGGTATTCTGGCATCGTTAAATACCGACGATCCAGCCGTGGAAGGCATCGAGCTGCCCTATGAATATGAAGTCGCGGCCCCAGCCGCGGGCTTAACCGCTACACAAATCAACACACTACAAGAAAATGGCCTAACCATTGCCTTCTTGTCTGACCATGAGAAAGCGGCGCTAATAGCCAAAGCTGCGGCCCGCTAATGGGCTGTGGGTGTTATAAAAAAACCGCCATTTGGCGGTTTTTTTGTTTAAATCACCCGTGAGAACTGTTGTTGTCGCGCCCTATCCCGTAAATAAATATCAAAACTCATACAGATATTACGGATCAGCATCCGACCGGTTTTGGTCACGCTGATGGTCTGGTCGGTGACACGGACCAAATCGTCGTCAATAAAACACTGTAGCAACTTGAGATCGTCAGCAAAGTAACGGTCAAAATCAATCTGATAACGTGCGGCGATCACCGCCTTCTCAAGGGTAAAGTTACACATCAAGGCTTTAATCACATCGCGGCGAATACGATCATCGCGCTCCAACATGACGCCTTTAAATAAGGCATGTCGCTCCGCATCCACTTGGTGATAATACCGCTTCATCTCTTTTTGATTTTGCGCGTAACAATCACCAATCATCGAAATCGCCGACACACCCAATCCTAATAAGTCACAGTCACCCTGGGTGGTGTAGCCTTGAAAATTACGATGCAAGCGTCCCTCACGTTGCGCAACCGCCAGCTCATCATCGGGCAAGGCAAAGTGGTCCATACCAATAAATTGATACCCCGCCGCCGTTAGCGTGTTAATGGTTTCTTGCAGCATGGTGAGCTTGGCGTCGGGTGACGGTAAGGCATTCTCGTCTATTTTCCGCTGGGCGGCGAATAAATTAGGTAAATGGGCATAGTTAAACACTGATAGCCGCCCAGGGCGCATGGTGAGCACTTGCTCTAGCGTGTTGGCAAATCCCTCGGGGGTTTGGCTGGGTAAACCATAAATCAAATCAAGATTGGTGGAGCGAAAGCCAAGCTCTCGCGCACGTGCAACCAATGCGTGAATAAAGTCTTCATCTTGCTCTCGATTGACCAGCTGTTGCACTTTTTTATCAAAGTCCTGCACGCCAATACTGATGCGATTAAACCCTTCATTGCGCAGATGATCGAGCATATCCAGCGGTATTTCACGTGGGTCCACCTCGATACTGATTTCCGCATCGTCTTCAAACTGGAACTCTTGGCGCAGTAACCCCATTAGACGCGAGATCTGTGCTTTGGTGAGAAAGGTGGGTGTACCGCCTCCCCAGTGCAATTGAGTAACCCGACGGGCGCCCAGTAAAAATGCACGCTGGCGAATTTCATGTTCCAAGGCATCCAGGTACTCATCCGCCTTATGTTGATGCCGGGTCACCACTTTGTTGCAGCCGCAGTAATAGCAGAGCTTGTGACAAAATGGGATATGCACATACAACGACAACGGCCGCTCAGGGTACTGGCTACATGCCATATCAAATTCCGCAGGCGTAAATGCCTCATGGAATTCAAGCGCGGTGGGGTACGAGGTATAGCGGGGCCCTGAATAATTATACTTATTGATCAAGGCTTGATCCCAAATGATTTGTGGTGATGACATGGCTTACATTCCGCAAAGGCGCTTAGGAAAGGAGAACAAAGTGTAGTGTGCCACAGCCTTAAGTCAGGTGTTTAGCACTACCCGCATTGATATGGTGAAAGTGTCGGCGAGATCGATTTTCGCCTAATAATTATAAGGGTATTGTGCCAAAATAATAAAGGAATGCCGCTGCGAGCAGCCGCATTCCAAGCAGGTACACTTAGTGGGTCAAAATATGATCAGGGATATGCCGGCCACCCGTAAAGGCCAAAATCTCGGCCAACTCGGCTTTTATCGCCTGCTCGAGTCGCGCTTCATGCTTGGCACGATCAAAGTCCAACCGCATCCGTTCGTTCTTTTTAAGGGTTTTCCTGGCATCACCTCGTGGGGTGTCTTTGACCGCCTCGTAAAGTTCAAATAACGCAGGGTAGCGGCTATCAAATTCAACCCGCTTTTCCCCTTGGAGGTGATCCATAATCATATAAAGACGAATCGCCGCCTCGGACAAATCACATTGATCTTTCAAGGCTGCGAACGCAATCACATCAACGCTTTCAATGATTTTATCATTCCGCTTTTTTATCGCCGCCTCTTCCATCTCCGCTTGCAGCGCCGTCTGCCGCTTGAGTCTTGCCAGCAAAGTCCCGGCGTATACCGATAACGCTAAAATAATCAGCGCGCCTAGTCCTGCTAGTATCCAGATCCCGTCCTGCACCTGCTACTCCTCTTTAATCGTTCTGTTGCTCAAATTTGGCAAGCAGATCGCTTTCATCATCCTCCGGTGTATCCTCGTCGCTCAGCAACCCTAGCTTATCCATCAGCACTTCAATGCGATCGAGTTTTTCATCGACATAGTTTTGCAGCCCTGCCCCGAGCTTTTCACCGTTTTCGATGCGATCGAGTAAGACATTCAGTTGCGGGTCTTGCTCGAGCTTTTCCAGCTCTTGCTCAGGGGTCAACGTGGATTGTTTCGGTTTCGCAGCTTCAGGCCCCAATGGAATCGGTTTTTTACTGCCAATCCGTGGGTCTTTCTTGCCGCCGCGACGATGCGTTTGCACATCACTTTCTTCAGAATGACGCGATCCTGCTTTTTTTCCTTTCCGTTTTTTCTGCTTTTTCAGCATGCGAGCAATTCGATCTTGCTCGGTCTGGTTTTTATCTACGTATTGCGCCGGGCCTTCCGATCCTGTGCGGCGCGTTTTCTTTTTACGCGTCATAACAATGGTTTCCTCATTAATATTACATCGTTGCCCAAAAAGGTCAGTTCGAAGCCAGCTTGAGCAGCTAGAAATTGAAACGTTTGGCGGCTAAAAAAGCTGACATGAGTCAGGTCATTCTTATAGTGCCAGCGTGAAAATGCCGCTGGATCCTGGACCAGCTTGGTCATGATCCCCAGATACCCACCCGGCTTTAGTATGGATAGCCATTGTGTCCACTGCTCGGCGGGGTGATAAAAGTGCTCAATCGCTTCGGTGCAGGTGATGAAATCGTAACCACGCGCCAACACCTGTGTATCAGGGGCATAGAAGGGATCATAGCAGGCGATTGAATGTCCCGCGTCACGCAGCATGTTTGCAAGCACCGGCCCCGGACCACAACCAAAATCTAGGCCGTTGCGTGGCGATTCAGCTAACCGCGCAAGTAACGGGGTGGCCAACCGCGATAAGAAGCGCTGATAACCCGCATCATCAGGATGATTTTGGTGCAAGTCATAAATGGCTTTCTCATCGTGCGGTGCCAGCAGTGCCTGGCGATCAACAAACACCAAATCACAACGCGTACATTGAAAATAGGCGCGGCGCTTATCGGTATGGTAAGGGTGAGTCTGGGTATGCTCACATAAAGGGCAGTGCTGCATGTTATTCGTCTATGCCAAAAGCTGGCGCGAATGTAGCAGAAAGTGGGTCAATAAAAAAGCGACAGGCATAATGCCTGTCGCGGTATCGCCTTGGCGATATAAGCGGGTGTCGTCCGTCCTGGTACGTCTTTCATCCCTGCTCAATAGCGTTTTACGCCTTGGTTTTAACATCCTGTTAGTGTGGTTGGCTTACCTGCCTAACGGTCGCATCCTGCGTCCTTGTCGTCATAACATCCACATCACATCCTGTGCGAGACTATCCTTACATACCGACCTTGGCGAGTTCACATCCTGTGGCAACACCTTCCTGGTGTGAAAAGCTTTCCTTAGCCGGTTGGCCTATTCTTGGCGTCAACGTCCTGTTGATGATGATAGCGTATCCTAATCACTTAATTTGCCTAGCATGCCAAACAAAAAAATCCTGTTTAAAAAAGAAAGGTGCGTGATAAGCGATTGAATATATGGTGTTTTTTATTTTATCTTTCAATCGATATCGCGATTTTCTCGCCGTAAAATAGCAAATATCTTACACCCGATAACGCACTTGTCGTTATCAGCGCTAACACCATGCAAGCAAATCGCAAAGCAGTGATAAGAAGAGGAAGAGAAAGAGGAAGGAAACATCGAGTAGGGTGAGGCGTTGCCGCCTCATCCCTCTCACAGAACCGTACATACGGACCTCGTATACGGCTCATGCACACTTCCATTCAGCATAAAT